>CAUADW010000018.1 GCA_958427895.1 uncultured Collinsella sp. | reverse complement strand
CCGTACGCTTGAACTGAGAAGGGGGAGGCCTCGCGGCCTCCCCCTTTTTTGCGTTATATACACGTTGTACTTTGGGACCTAGCTCCCCCGTATGCGCTCTTACTGTTTGGCTGTATTTTGAGTCCATCTAGTGTATTTGAGCGATAATTACTCGCATTGGCGTTAGGGAGGGCTTGATGTTTACCGTATTTGTCTTGGGCAATATTGCTTCGGGTAAGTCGACTGCCTGCCGCTATTTCGAATCTCGTGGCGCTATGCTTATCGATCTGGATGAGCTTGCAAAATCTCTGTATGTGCCGGGCTCTGATATCGTCAATACTCTCGCGGATGAATTCGGTTGGGACATTTTGGATGAGGAGGGCGGCATTCGCCGCAGCATCCTCGCTTCTCGAGCTTTCGCTTCTCCTGATTCGGTCGCACGACTCAATGGCATCGTGCATCCCGTTCTGATTGAACAGCTTTCGCTTAGGATTCTCGATCCGGTTTGTTGTACGGTTTCATCTCCCCGTTACCCCTTTGCGGTGGTCGAGGTTTCTGCTCCGACTGGTTTTGAGGATGCATTTGGCTTGGCTGATGAAATTCTGGTCATTAGCGCCCCTTTGTCAGTTCGTCGCGAGCGCGCTATTCAACGTGGCATGGAGCCATCTGATTTCGATGCCCGTTCTGCTTGTCAGCCCGATGAGTCTGCGCTGTGCAATCTCGCTACAACGGTGATTGATAATGCCTCAGGCGATAATTCGCTCTTTGAGCAGCTTGACTCATGGCTTGCATGCCATGGGTTCGGGGATGTAGTGGATAAGGAGGAGGCTGATGCCTAAGACACGTTTCCTTACGTGGTATCGCCTTATACCGCTAGCTGCCGTTTTTGCCTTCGGCCTTATCTCATTCGTTTACTCGTATGCTCCTGCCGCTTTCTTTAAGCCGCTGTATCCGATTGACTACGAGGCGTATGTAAAGCAATCCAGTATTTCGCATAATCTGGATCCGTATCTGGTGTGCGCTGTCATTAAGTCTGAATCGAATTGGGATCCCGAGGCCGAGTCGAATCAGGGTGCTCAGGGATTGATGCAGCTGATGCCCGAGACTGCCCAGGATATGATCGCCAAGGGCCTTGTCGACGGTGGCGAGTATTCGGCCGACAACCTTAACGATCCGGCTACGAATATCGAGTTTGGCTGTGCGTATCTCTCGTATCTTCTAGCGTATTTTAACGGGTCGACTGACAGTGCCATTGCCGCCTATAACGCCGGCATGGGCAATGTCGACGGATGGGCGCAGCAGAGTACGTCGCTTCATAATGCAATCACCTTTCCCGAGACGCAGGCGTATCTGATTCGTGTCAATAATGCCTGGGTTCGCTACAAGACCCTCTATCCCGATCGGTTCGTATAGGACTATGCCTGCCGCCTGCGTATACTGCAGATATATGAGTTAGGAGTATCCATGGCGGAATTTGAAGTAGAACGCGTTGGTGGTGAACTTAAGCGCTTTGGCGTTGAAGGCTCTGACGTGCCGTTTAAGGTCGTGTCTCCCTATGAGCCTGCCGGTTCCCAGCCTAAGGCCATTGAGTCGCTTGTGCAGGGCGTGAGGGACGGAGACCGCTATCAGGTTTTGCTGGGCGTGACTGGTTCGGGCAAGACCTTCACGATGGCAAAGACTATTGAGGCCCTGGGAAAGCCGACGCTGGTCATGGCTCCGAATAAAACGCTCGCCGCTCAGCTTGCGAGCGAGCTCAAAGAGTTCTTTCCCAACAACGCTGTGGTCTACTTCGTCTCGTACTACGACTACTATCAGCCCGAGGCGTATGTGCCGCAAAGCGATACATATATCGAGAAAGACTCCTCGATTAACGAAGAGGTTGAGATGCTGCGACATCAGGCGACCGCATCGCTGCTCTCTCGACGCGATGTGATCGTTGTCGCATCGGTCTCGTGTATCTATGGCATTGGCTCTCCTGAGGACTATGCGGGTCTGGCTCCAAACGTCGACAAGAAGGTGCCGCTCGAGCGCGATGACTTTATCCATGCACTTATCGACATTCAATATGATCGCAATGACTATGACCTGGCACGCGGCACGTTCCGCGTGCGCGGCGATGTTGTCGACGTGTATCCGCCTTATGCCGAGCATCCGTTGCGGTTTGAGTTCTTTGGCGACGAGGTCGAGCTGATTGCCGAGATCGATGAGGTCACCGGTGAGATGCTTCGTGAGTACGAGGCCATCCCCGTATGGCCGGCATCGCACTACGTGACCGAGAAGCCGAAGGTCAAGGCGGCTCTGAAATCGATCAGCGAAGAGTGCGAGAAGCGCGTGGCGGAGCTCAAGGCGACCGACAAGTTGCTCGAGGCGCAGCGTCTGCAGCAGCGCACCGATTATGATCTTGAGATGCTCGAGACGATGGGCTTTTGCAACGGCATCGAGAACTACTCGCGTCATCTGGACGGTCGCAAACCGGGTGAGCCGCCGTTTACCCTAATCGATTACTTTCCCAAGGATATGCTCTGCATCATCGATGAGAGCCATGTGACGGTGCCGCAGATTCGCGGCATGCACGAAGGTGACCGCTCGCGTAAGGTGACGCTGGTGGAACACGGTTTTCGCCTGCCCTCCGCGCTCGATAACCGCCCGCTTCGTTTCGATGAGTTTGAGGCAAGGATACCCCAGTTTATCTATGTTTCGGCCACGCCGGGCGACTACGAGCTGCGGGTGAGCCAAAACGACGTGGAGCAGATTATTCGTCCGACCGGCCTGCTCGACCCCAAGATTGACGTGCGTCCAGTACGCGGCCAGATTGACGATCTTGAGGACGAGATTCGCGAGCGCGTTGCCCGCAAGGAGCGCGTGCTGGTGACCACGTTGACCAAGCGCATGGCCGAGGACCTGACCGACCATCTGCTCGACGCGGGCATTAAGGTCAATTACATGCACTCTGATACGGCGACAATGGACCGTGTCGAGATCCTGCGAACGCTGCGCGAGGGCAAGATCGATGTTCTCGTTGGCATCAACCTGCTTCGTGAGGGCCTGGATCTTCCCGAGGTCTCACTGGTGGCAATTCTCGACGCCGATAAGGAAGGCTTCTTGCGCAACCGCCGTTCGCTGATTCAGACGATTGGCCGCGCGGCCCGTAACGCCGATGGCGAAGTCATCATGTATGCGGACGTTGTGACCGATTCGATGAAAGAGGCCATCGAGGAGACGCGGCGCCGTCGCGAGATTCAGATGGCATATAACGAAGAGCATGGCATTGTGCCCAAGACGGTGCGCAAGGCCATCAACGACATCTCAAGTTTTATTGCCGAAGCCGAAAAAACCGTGGGTTCCAAGGGGCGCTCGAAGGGCGACTCCCTTGGCCATGGCGCATTCTATACGCCCGATGAGTCGGGCGAGGGCGGCGTGCCGGAAACGGTGGCACCCGAGCAGACACTTGCGGAGCAGTTGGAAGAACTGCCGCATGACGAGCTTGTGCGGATCGTCGAAACCATGGAAGAGGATATGCGCAACGCTTCTGCCGCCATGGACTTTGAGGAGGCGGCGCGCCTGCGCGATGCCGTCGTTCAGATTCGGGCGATGCTCGAGGGTGCGTCTGAGGACGAGACGATTGAGCGCTTACGTTCGCAGGCCCGCAAGGGTTCCACGTTCGCATCGGGCAGAAAACGCCAGGGTGCACGGTTTAAGAAATAGCGAACAGGCCCCGAGTTCCCTGTGGAGCTCGGGGCCTGTGTCTTTTGCGTGCTGGAATTCGTGCGCTAGAGGTCTGCGATCAGGGCTTCGGCACAACGAATGCCGTCGGTGGCCGCGCTCATGATGCCGCCGGCATATCCAGCTCCCTCACCGCAAGGGTAGAGTCCCGGGGTCGACACGGCATGGCACGTTCGGTCTCGGGTGACAGTAACCGGTGAGCTCGAACGAGTCTCCACGCCGGTAAGAACGGCATCGGGACGGTCGTAGCCTCGTAGCTTTTTTCCGAGTAGGGGAAGTCCCAGGCGGAGCGACTCGACGATATGCTGCGGCAGGGCTTCGTCAATTGCCGTCCAGGTCACACCGAGCGGATAGGTGGGCTTTACCTTTCCGGGCGCCTTGCTGGCGCGTCCTGCGAGGAAATCTCCGACGAGTTGTGCCGGTGCGTTCCAGTTGGAACCGCCCAGGCGATAGGCGGCCGCCTCGCAGGCACGCTGGAGCTCGATGCCGGCGAGCGGGTCATCGTTGGGAAGGTCCTCAGGCGTGACGTTAACGAGCAAGGCGGCATTTGCGTTGCGTCCGTCGCGGGCATTGAGGCTAGCGCCGTTGACGCACAGGTGGCCCTGCTCGGAAGAGGCGGCGACAACCTGTCCGCCGGGGCACATGCAAAACGAGAACACGCTGCGGCCGTTGGGAAGATGGGCGACGAGCTTGTAGGGGGCTGCTCCGAGGGCAGGATGTCCCGCCAAGGCTCCATATTGGGCTCGGTCGATGTCGCGCTGCGGATGCTCGATGCGAACGCCCATGGCAAAGGTCTTTTGTGCGAGGGCCACGTTGTGGTCCTTAAGGAGCTCAAAAATATCGCGAGCAGAATGCCCGCAGGCGAGGATGAGGTGCTTTGTCTCGATTGGCTCGCAAGCGGCGTCTTGGGACGATTGGACATCAATACCGGTAATGGCGCCAGACGCGTCGATGTGAATGTCGACGAGCTTTGTTCGATAACGGACGACACCTCCGAGCTGCTCGATGCGCTGGGATATAGCGGTGACAACCGTGGGAAGGATGTCGGAGCCAATGTGCGGCTTGGCATCCCACAGAATATCGCGGGGCGCGCCCGCCTCGACGAAGGTTTCGAGGATAAGGCGATGGGCGGGATTTTTGGTTCCCGTATTGAGCTTGCCGTCCGAGAAGGTCCCCGCGCCGCCCAGGCCAAACTGGATATTGCTCTCGGGGTCGAGAATGCGCTCCTTTAGAAAGAGATCGATCGCATGCGAGCGGCGAAATGCTGGGTCGCCGCGCTCGATGAGCAAGGGCTTAAGACCCGCTTCGGCAAGGGTGAGTGCAGCGAAAAGGCCAGCGCATCCGGCGCCGACAACGACAGGGCATTCTTGAGGTGCGTCGGAGACGGGGGAGGGGAATGAGGGCCCATCGTCCTCTATCGCGCGTACGCGCGAGCGGTCACGCTCGGCAACGCTGTCGACCGCTTCTCGCTCGAGGTGGGGACTAGTCAGCTCAACACGAAAGCTCAGGATAAAATGGACGTCTCGTTTTTTGCGAGCGTCGATTGACTTGCGGTGGAGCTCGATGGACTTGATCTCGGAGTCCTTGCAACGTAGGACGCGCTTGGCGACTCGCTTGCCAACAATGAGGCAGGCATTTTCATCGCCGGCTTCATCGAGCGAAGCGTTGACTTGGGTGATTTCGATCATCGAGGTCTCCTTAGAGGCAAGAAAGAGGCCGTCCGGTATCCCAGACGGCCCGAATGCGTTTTTGATTATAGACTGCGCGGCTACAGGCTGCTTGCAGCGCGAATGCCCGAGAGCCATGCCCACGCAAGGTTAAAGCCTCCGCAATCGGCGTCGATGTCGAGCGCTTCGCCACAGACGTAAAGCGGGGCGTCGACAACGCTGCGCGCGCGTAGACTGGGTGTTGAGATACTCTCGACAGATACGCCACCACGCGTGACCTGCGCCGAGCGCTCCTCGGCTGTTCCCTCGACGAGCAACTTAAAGTGCTTGAGGATCGAGACCAGGTGGATGACATCGTTGGAGCCTGGATGGCACTGCTCGAACGCCGTGCAGACGACGCGGGAGAGTTGCGGGGCGAGCATGCCGTCGAGCCAACGGGGATCGCGGGGCGAAAAGCCGCCGAGCAGCTCAACGCGCCGGTTGAGCATATCGAGCAGCTCGTCTTTGGAGAGGTCGGGGAAAACGTCGAGCAGGATCGTATCACCGCGCTGGATACGACGGGAGAGGTTGAAGACAGCGACGCCCGAGATGCCGAAGGCTCGAAACAGTACTTCACCGTCTTCGTGCCAGAGCTCACTATGGTTACGGGTGAGCGTCAAGCGGGCGCGGACGCGCAGACCATCCAACGTCTTGAGTGCCGCCCGATCGCCAACGACCGTTGCCGATACGGGGCAGAGGATGGGGCGCAGCGAGGTGAGGGGGAGGCGAAACGTATCGGCGATACCGGTGGGGTTGCCACCCGTGGCGATAATTACGGCATGTGCCTGCAGGGCCTCGTTCTTGCGAGGGACATCGGCGAGCGCTTTCCGAAGCGAGCGGAGCTCCGATTTTCGGTCGTCGTGCTTTTTTGCCTTGAGTGCCCGCGCTGGACGGTCTATTTGGAGTGTCCAGCCTTCGGAAGCTTTGTGCGCCGAGGCAACGTTGGCTCCGCAGATTAAGGTGATACCTAGGCGGTCGCAAACGTTGAGAAGCGCGTCGCGCACCGACTCGGCGCGAAGGGAGCGCGGGTACAGTCGGCCTTCCTCGGAGGTTGTCATGATGCCCAGCGAGGAGAAGAAACCCATAAGCTCTTGTTCGGGCTGGGGGCCCATGACGGATTCGACGAATGCGGGGTGGTTATACCGCTGAGGATCAATCGATTCGTTGGAGAGGTTGCAGCGGCCGTTACCGGTCGCAAGGAGCTTAAGGCCGCAGGCGACATCGCGCTCAACGATGCTGACGCTTTTGCCAGCACGTGCGGCCGTAATGGCGGCGGCGAGGCCTGAAGCCCCGCCGCCGATTACCAGGACGTCATAGAAGGCGCTCGCGTTCACTTAGGCCTCGTCGGTCTCGTGCGGGGTAATAGCCTCGACGGCAGAGACTGCCTTGGGCAACATGCCATCGGGCAGCGCGGTCTCAACCTCGCCCTTATCGCAGGCCTCGGCGAGTGCCGGATTAATGGGAAGCGTGCCCAAGATGTCGAGGTTATAGCGCTCTGCGACCTCGGGGAGCTTGCTCTTGCCAAAGACCTCGATCTTCTTGCCGCAGTCGGGGCACTCAATATAGCTCATGTTCTCGACGATGCCCAGAATGGGGACGTTCATCTTCTCGGCCATGTTGACCGCCTTGGCGACGATCATCGAGACCAGATCCTGCGGGCTCGTGACGATGACGATGCCGTCGACGGGCAGTGACTGGAAGACGGTGAGCGCGACGTCGCCTGTTCCCGGAGGCATGTCGACCAGCAGGTAGTCGATGGGGCCCCACGAGGTCTCGCTCCAGAACTGCCTGATGGCGCCTGCGATGACCGGACCGCGCCAAAGGACGGGGTCGGTCTCGTTTTGGAGCAGAAGGTTGGAGCTCATGACCTTGACGCCGTGCTCGGAGATTTCGGGCAGCATGAGGTTGCCAAGGGCATGGACGTGGCGTCCGCTCATACCGAACATCTTGGGGATAGAGGGACCGGTGATGTCGGCATCGAGGACGCCGACCTTGTGGCCGTGACGAGCAAGCTCGGTGGCGATGGCACCGGTGACAAACGACTTGCCGACACCGCCCTTGCCGGAAAGCACGGCGATGACGCGTTTGACCTCGGACAGCGTGTTCTCCTCAAATTGCGACGGCGACGTTTGTCCACCGGCGGCCTGTGCGTGCTCGCAACCCATGTATGACTCCTTTGTATATGTTGGGGCCGGGGCCCCGCGATGTGACACGAGCGTCATTGTACCCTCGTTTGCGAGCGGGAGTCATTTGCGATGCATTTGGGCCGAGCGTGCTTGCAATACGATGGGTCCAAGCGAATGGGCGGGCTTACTGAACTTTGCTGGCGAACTCGAGGTATTGCATGCGCTGCAGCTTGTCGATCGTCGAGGCGTATGGGCTGTCTTCAGATTCCAAGTCGTAGCGCAGCCCGTCGGCACCAAGGTAGCCGGCGACATTGATGGTGGGCACATCTGACCTTGTTGCAAGCAGAGCCTTTTGATAGTCGGTGAGCGGGGCGCCGATCTTATTAAGGGTAATGGCTGCAATCTCGTTTGCCCCGACGGTGTCGTAGACGTTGAGCTCGGTATTGCCGGCGATTTCATAGTTAGCCCAGACGAAATAGGTCGACTGATAGATACGGAAAGCGTGGCTTGCCGTATCTTCCTGAGGGTACAGCTCGTCGTTGAGAGTCGTTGCGGCGCTCGGCTGATGGTCGCCAAAAAAGACAAGAACAACCGGTCTGCCGATATTGCGGAGCTCGTTGATAAAGTACTCGAGGTCCCGGTCGGATGCGTTGATGCAGGTAAGATAGGTGTTGAGCGCGCTATTGGCACCCTCGCTGGCTCCCTCGACCCAATAGTTTGTCAGCTCCTCGGCGGGAACGGTGCCATAGTCGTAGCCGCCGTGATTTTGCATCGTGACGTCAAAGATGAACTGCGGGGCTTCGTCGGTTCTAAGCAGGTCGAGTATCTTGTCGTAGGTGGCGTAGTCGCATACGCCGGCATGGTAACAGGGCGCACCTTCGAAATCGCCGATTGAAAGAAAGTCTCCAAAGCCCAGCTGCTGATAGATTTTATCTCGATGGTAGTTGACGGGGTTTTGCGGGTGCATAGCGGTAGCGGTATACCCAAGCTCCTTAAGGTCCTTTGCCAGGCTGTTGACGCCATTCATCTGATATAGCTGATAGGGGATTTTGCCTAATCCGACAAAGGCCGTTGTCGCTCCGGTCAAAAATTCGAATTCGGAGTTCGCCGTTCCGCCACCGGCGACCGAAGCGAGCATGGTGCCGCGAACAAGTGTGTCGGGAAGCGAGTTGTAGAATGCGGGGCCGGTGTACCCGGCCGCCTGGAGCTGCTCAAAGCACGAAAGGTCGCTAAAACTCTCGTTCATGACGGCAACAATCGTCGGCTTGATTTCATTGAACTGGGCAACGGCCGCCGCGCGCTGCTCGCTCGAGCCATACGTGCTGTCGTAGGCGGCGGCGAGCTCCTGCTCGATGCTCTGCGCCTCATCGGGCGTATAGTCTTCGGGCTTCTCAATGGGCAACTCGTTGACCATTTCGGTGAACGAAGTGATAAAACCCTGAGACGCATACGTGGTGATGGGCTGCCAACGGTCAAATCCAAAATTCAGCGCCTGCTCCAAGTCGATGCTGGAAAAGCCCGAGAGCCCCACAACGGTCACTAGCAGAAAAGCGCAGAGGTTAGCGGCGATTGCGGGGAAGACATGGGTGGACGTACGGAGCTTTCGCGGTCGGATAAGCGAAAGAAGCCCCAGGGAAATCTCCAACAGGGCGAGAGAGGTTACGATTCCGGCGGTAAAGGTAAACTCGTATCCCTCGCTCACTTCCATTGCGGTGCCAAGGGCCAAGATATCGCTTGGCAGGATGGCCTCGCCTTTAAACGTTATGACGAAGTGCTCGGCAATGCCAAGGATGCAACAGGCGACGGGCACGAGGGCCATGACGCCTCCATGACGCTGTCCCAGCAAATAAAGGGAGAGCAGAACCGTCGCGAGCAGCCCGACGGAAAACCCGAATGAGTTGGCGGGAATGCGATAGAACGTTTCGTTACAGGCAATTTCGAGTGAAACGAACGAGAGCGCTGAAACAGCGGCGATGGCAAGGATGTCACGGAAAATACAGGCAACCGTTCCCGTCGCAAGACCGGTTTGGTCGATAAGTCCCGAAACCAAGGGTTCGACAAGAAGTATGACGGCGGCAGCACCGAGCGCCGAATAAGAAAGGACCCATAGGGAACTGTCCTCATTTACGAGCAATTGATTCGTAATCCATGCAGCTACCATGCCGAGCGGGATGAGGAGCGTCGCGCACCAAAAGACGCGGGCAATGGGCGGCTTTTCATTGTGTTTGATTGAAAAATACACGCGCACGACGACGGTGGCCACGATAAGGACGGCGATGAATATGGGCAGATTGGCCATGTCACTCGAAGTGATTTCAAGGGGGATATCTTCGGTCATGGACGTTCCTCTGTTACAGCAAATTAAGTTCAGTTATTAGATTACTGTAACCTTTCCAGGGCATTTCGAGAAACAAAGCACCCGATACGCAAAGCTAAAGGTCTGCGAATCTTGTATTACGAACATCTGTGCGCGTCGAGTGCGCTAAACTCATCGACAGTATGATTCGATGCAATAGGAGGCAAGGAGCTTCCATGTCTGATTCTTCTATCGTTATTCGCGGCGCTCGTGAGCACAACCTCCGTGATATCGATGTTTCCATTCCGCGTGACCAACTCGTGGTCATTACCGGTCTTTCTGGCTCGGGCAAGAGTTCGCTGGCATTTGACACTATCTATGCCGAGGGCCAGCGTCGATACGTCGAGAGCCTTTCGAGCTATGCGCGCCAGTTCTTGGGTCAGATGGACAAACCTGACTTGGATTCAATCGACGGCCTTTCGCCGGCAGTGTCGATCGACCAAAAGACGACGTCTAAAAACCCTCGCTCGACGGTTGGCACCGTAACCGAGATTTATGACTATCTGCGCCTGCTGTTCGCCCGTGTGGGCACCCCGCACTGTCCCGAATGCGGCCGCGTCATTGAGCGCCAGACGACCGACCAGGTTGCCGACAAGGTCTTGGCGGCGGGGGAGGGCCGCCGCGCGTTTGTGCTGGCACCGGTGGTGCGCGGGCGAAAAGGCGAGTACACCAAACTGTTTGAGGATCTTCGCGCCGAGGGCTTTAGCCGCGTGCGCGTTGACGGCGAAGTGCGCTCGCTTGACGATCCGATCGATCTGGACAAGAAGTTCAAGCACGATATCGAGGTCGTGGTCGATCGCATCGTGATCCGTGAGAATTCTCTGGGCCGTATCGCCGAGTCTGTTGAGCAGGCGACCGCGCTGGCTCACGGCAATGTAAACGTGTACATGCTGCCCGATCGTGATGCTCCCGAGGGGACCGAGGGCGAGCTGCTGGAGTATTCGTTGGCCTTGGCGTGCCCGGAGCATGGACACTCCATTGACGATCTTCAGCCGCGTGATTTTTCGTTCAACGCTCCCTATGGCGCATGTCCTGAGTGCGACGGCCTGGGCTTTAAGAAAACCGTTGATGCCGAGGCGCTGATCGAGGACCCCTCGAAGTCCATTGCCGACGGAGTCTTTGGTAGCCTGTTTGGCAATTCGAACTACTATCCGCAGATTTTTGCTGCGGTCTGCAAACACTTTAAGGTGAGCACCGATACGCCGTGGGAGGACTTGCCCCCTCGCGTGCGTCGTGCATTCTTGGATGGCCTGGGCGATACGAAGATCTCGGTCGACTACCAAAAGCTCGACGGACGTCGCAGCCAGTGGGATACCAAGTTTTCGGGCGTTCGCAACATCCTGTACGAACGCTATACCGAGACGACGAACGAGAACACCAAGGCGCGCCTGGAGAAGTACATTCGCGAGGAGCCGTGCTCGAGCTGCCACGGCGCTCGTTTGCGCCCTGAGATGCTCGCCGTCACCGTGGGCGGCAAGTCCATTTACGAGGTTTGTTGCCTGTCGTGCCGTGAGTCGCTCGAGTTTTTTGAGGGCCTGGAACTCACCGAGCGCCAACAGTTTATCGGCGGCCGTATCGTCAAGGAAATCCTGGAGCGCTTGCGTTTTCTGGTCGATGTTGGACTCGACTATCTGACGCTCGATCGTGCCTCGGCGACGCTTTCTGGTGGCGAGGCGCAGCGTATTCGCCTGGCAACGCAGATCGGCGCGGGTCTCATGGGCGTGCTCTATATTCTGGACGAGCCCTCGATCGGTCTTCATCAGCGTGACAACGAGCGCCTGATCAAGACGCTCGAGCGCCTGCGCGATATCGGCAATACCGTTATCGTCGTCGAACACGACGAGGATACAATCCGTGCCGCCGACTACGTGATCGACATGGGGCCCGGCGCCGGCGTCAACGGCGGACACGTAGTCGCGGCGGGAACGCCTGCCGATATCATGGCTTGTCCTGAGTCGATGACGGGCGCTTATCTGACCGGCAAACGAATGATCCGGGTGCCTGATGAACGGCGCAAGCCCGGTCGCGGCTGCCTTAAAATTACGGGCGCTCGAGCCAACAACCTCAAAAACGTTACCGCCAAGATCGAGTTTGGTACGCTTACGGTTGTTACCGGCGTGTCGGGATCGGGCAAGAGCTCCCTGGTTACCGACACCATTGCGCCTGCCCTTACGAATGCCATTCACCGTTCGACGCGCCCTGTGGGTCCGTATAAGAAAATCGAGGGCATCGAGTGTATCGATAAGGTTATCGATATCGACCAGTCGCCGATTGGCCGCACGCCGCGTTCCAACCCTGCTACCTATATCGGCCTGTGGGATGATCTTCGCGCGCTGTTTGCGAGTACGCCGGAGTCGAAGGCGCGCGGCTACTCGCCGGGTCGTTTCTCCTTTAATGTGAGTGGCGGGCGCTGTGAGGCGTGCAAGGGTGACGGACAGATCAAGATCGAGATGCACTTCCTTCCCGATATCTACGTTCCCTGCGAAGTTTGCGGCGGTAAACGCTACAACCGCGAGACACTCGAGGTCACCTACCGTGGCAAGACCATCTCGGACGTGCTCGACATGAGCGTCACCGAGGCGTTGGCCTTCTTTGGGAATATCCCGCAGATTAAGCGCAAGCTCCAGACGCTGTACGATGTAGGCTTGGGCTACGTGAGCCTGGGCCAGCCCGCCACGACGCTCTCGGGCGGCGAGGCACAGCGTGTGAAGCTCGCCAAGGAGCTTCATCGACGCCAGACGGGCAAGACGTTCTATATTTTGGACGAACCGACGACCGGCCTTCATTTTGAGGACGTCCGCCAGCTGCTCGATGTGCTGCAGCGCTTGGTCGATGCGGGCAACACGGTGCTGGTGATTGAGCACAACCTTGATGTCATCAAGGTTGCCGACCGCCTGATCGATATGGGTCCCGAGGGCGGTAACGGCGGCGGAACCGTCGTGGTTTCGGGCACACCGGAGCAGGTTGCGGACTGTCCGCAGAGTTATACGGGCAAGTTTTTGGCGCCGTTGCTCAGGCGTGACCGGGAGCGTCAGGCTCAACTTGATGCTCAATAAATAGGCGATTCAGTTTATGGGCGCCATCGACTCCTTGTGATTCGATGGCGCTTGCTGTGCCGAAGTGACGTATGCAGTCGAATTGGACATATACTTAATCCTTGCGTCCGAATGCGAGGGAAAGGATATGTCATGGCAAAGGCTGTAAAGACGCCAAAAACCAATGCGATGCGCGAGCTGGAAAGCGCCGGCATTTCCTATGTTCTACATACGTACGAAGACGATGGTGATGAGTCGGTGGGCCTGGGGGTCGCGATTTCGGAGCAGCTTGGCGAGGAGCCCGGTCAAGGATTTAAGACTTTGGTCTGCGTGACGCCGTCCAACGACTATGTCGTGTGCTGCATCCCTGTTGCCGACGAGCTCGATCTAAAGTCCGCCGCGCGTGCCGCGGGGGAGAAGTCCTTGGCCATGATGCATGTGAAGGATTTGCTTGCGGCGACTGGCTACGTTCGCGGCGGCTGCAGCCCGGTCGGTATGAAAAAACGCTACCGGACGCTCATTGATGAGACATGCGTCCTTTGGGATACCATTTTTATTTCGGGAGGCAAGCGTGGTTATCAGCTCGAGCTTGCACCCGATGATTTAATTGCATTTTGCGGGGCGACGGTTGCCGCGATTACGAGAGAGGACTGAGCGATGCCGCAGGAAGAATTGAAGTGCGGAGCTCATTTTGCAAAAGAATCTGCGCCTCAGACGCCCTCATCCGAAGCTTCTTCGTCGCGAGATGACACTGACGACATGGGCTCGTCGGACTACTCCACGGTTGGTCGTTCCGCCGGGCTTATGACCATTCTGACTATCGTGTCTCGCGTCACCGGTTTTATCCGCACGTGGGCAATGGCGGCCGCTATCGGCATGTCGCTACTCTCGTCCTCCTATCAGGTCGCCAACAACCTGCCCAATATGCTCTACGAACTCGTGATGGGCGGCATGCTCGTGACGGCGTTTTTGCCCGTGTACATGGGCGTGAGGCGTGAGCAGGGTCGCGAGGCCTCGAACGAGTACGTGGGCAACCTGCTCGGCATTCTGCTTTTAGTGCTGGGTGGCATTTCGTTGCTGGGGACCGTGTTCGCCCCGGGCTTTATCTGGACGCAATCGTTCCTTTCGGGTGACGGCGGCAGCATGGATACCGCTGCGTTCATGTTCCGTTTCTTTGCCATCCAGATTCTGTTTTATGGTTTGGGCTCGGTGTTCTCGGGCGTTCTCAACGCACACCGCGACTACTTCTGGTCGACGTTTGCCCCGGTCCTCAACAATGTGATCGTCATTGCGAGCTTTATGGGTTTTGTGCCCGTGTCCGCACAGTTTGGCGAACGTGCCGGCATCATCTTGATTGCGGCCGGTACGACCCTCGGTGTCTTTGTTCAGATGGCATGTCAGATCCCCGCGCTTGGCAAGCACGGCGTGCATCCCCATATCCATATCGACTTTAAGGACCCCGCGCTGCGCCAGACGATTGCGCTCGGTATCCCGACGCTGCTCGCCACGGTGTGCATGTTTGTCTCGACTTCTATCACCAACGCTGCCGCGCTGGTGGTCCAGCCCGAGACTGGCCCTTCCGTCATCGCCTATGCGCGCCTGTGGTACACGCTGCCCTACGCGCTGATTGCCGCCTCGCTTTCGACGGCGCTCTATACCGAGCTCTCTCACGACGCACAGGAGAAGGATTACGACAGCGTCCGCACGGGCATTTCGCGTGGCGTCGCCCAGATGCTGTTCTTCCTGATTCCGTTCGCGCTGTACCTGATTGTCTTCGCGCGTCCGCTCAACATGATTTACTGTGCCGGCAAGTTTGATGAGTCCGGCGTGGCGCTGGTGTCCGAGTTCCTTGTCTACCTGGCGTTCTCGCTGCCGCTCTACGGCGTGGTCGTGTTGATGCAGAAGAGCTTCTCTGCCTTGCTCGACATGAAGCCCTATAGCCGCTATTGCCTGTATTCCGCCATCGGCCAGGCCGGCTCGGTTCTGCTGTTTGGCGTTGTGCTGGGCTTCGGTATGCCGGCAATCGCGCTTTCGTATGTCGTCGACTACGTGATCTTGGTCGGTTGTTCGCTGTGGTGGCTGCGTCGTCGTCTGCGTGGTCTTCAGGTCAAATCTATCCTGCATGGCGGTTTCTTTGGCCTTTTGCTCGGTGGCCTGGGTGCTGCCGCAGGCGCCGGCGTCATGTGGGCGCTTGAGCACTTTGTCGGCGCACTTGGCGGCTCGATTCTGATTACTCTTGGCTACGTTTGCGTTGCCGGTGTCGTCTCGCTTGCTGTTACCTTTGGCCTTGCCGTCGTCCTTAAGATGCCCGAGGTCTCGGCGCTGCTTCGTCGCAAGTAGGTGCGTGTGGCCGGTCACGACAACATTCCAACACTCGCCGAGCAGGTTTCGCGCGTTCCCACGCAGCCCGGATGCTACCTTTGGAAGGATGCCAAGGGCGATGTCATCTACGTTGGCAAGGCGAAAAACCTGCGTTCCCGTATGCGCCAGTACGTGACGCTGCAGGATGAGCGCCAAAAAATACCGCTCATGATGCAATTGGTTGCGAGCTTTGACTACATCGTTGTCGAAACCGAGCATGAGGCGCTTGTACTCGAGCGCAACCTGATCGGCCAGTACCATCCGTACTTTAACGTCGACCTCAAGGATGACAAGAGCTACCCCTTTATCGCCATTACAAAGGGCGACCTGTATCCCGCTATCAAATACACGCGTGAGCGTCATAAGCCGGGAACGCGCTATTTTGGACCCTATACCGATAGCCGTGCGGCACGTGAGACGATAGATACGCTGCGCAAGGTTATCCCCATCTGCTCTGCATCCTGTGCGGAGTGGCGTCGTTGTCGCCGTATCATCGAGTCCCACAAGGGCGAGGAAGACATCGTCAATATGATTTGCGCACAAAACGGGCGTCCCTGCTTCGACTACCATGTCGGGCGCGGGCCGGGTGCGTGTGTCGGCGCGATTTCCCCGGCAGACTATGCCAAGAACGTCAAGCGTGTCGAGCGCTTTTTGTCGGGCCATCGCAAGGATGTCGTCGACGAGCTGACTTCCGAGATGGCGGATGCCGCCGAGGCACTCGATTTTGAGCGCGCGGCACGCGTCAAGCGTCGTTTGGAGGTCATCAGGGGTCTGGACGACCGTCAGCAAGTCGTTTTTCCCTCCAGTGTCGATATCGATGTCATCGGTTTCTATCGCGAGGAGACCATCTCTGCCGCTTGCGTCTTTGTCGTGCGTGAGGGCCGAACAGTTCGCACCTGCGAGTTCATTCTTGACAAGGGTCTTGATGTTGACGAGGAAGAGCTCCAGTCGGGCTTTCTTAAGCGCTATTACGACGAGACGGCTGATATTCCAGCTGAGATAAACCTCTCTGTCGAGCTTGAGGATGCGGAGGCGCTGGGGGAGTGGCTTGCAGGCAAGCGCGAGCGTTCCTGCCATCTCCATAGGCCGCAGCGTGGCGAAAAGCACCGTTTGCTCGATATGGCATCCAAAAATGCGCGCCATGCCCTCATGCGCTACATGATGCGAACGGGGTACGCTGACGACCGCACCAATCAAGCGCTCCTGGAGCTCGAAAGCGCGCTGGCGCTGCCGGCGCCGCCGATGCGTATCGAGTGCTTCGATATCTCGACGCTGCACGGAACCTTTACCGTCGCCTCGATGGTGGTGTTTACCAACGGGCGCGCCGACAAGAGCCAGTACCGTCGTTTTAAAATTCAGGCCGAATTGGACGAGGCAAACGACTTCGTGTCGATGTCCGAGGTTTTGGGACGACGCTATGCTCCCGAGCGCATGGCCGACGAGCGCTTTGGATCGCGCCCCGATTTGCTCGTTGTCGATGGCGGTAAGCCGCAATTGACCGCTGCGATCAAGCAACTTGAAGCTCTTGGGCTCGATATACCAGTTTGTGGCTTGGCAAAGGCCGATGAGGAGGTTTTCGTGCCTTGGGACGAGACTCCCGTCGTGCTGCCGACCGGGTCTGCTTCGCTCTATCTAATTAAACAGGTGCGCGATGAATCGCACCGTTTTGCAATCACATTCCATCGTGAGTTGCGTGATAAAGCCATGACAGTTTCGGTACTCGATGACGTTCCAGGCGTGGGACCCACCAGAAAACGTGCCCTTATGCGCCATTTTGGCTCGATGAAGCGTTTGCGCGCGGCGAGCGAGCAAGAGATCGCGGAAGTTCGCGGCATACCTGCCGATGTTGCCAAGGCGGTCCACGAGGCGCTCGTTGCGTGGAATGCCGAGCGCGCCGAGGCGGCGGCTGGCCATTCCGATAGCTAAACACGAGCCTAAACAACTGATATACATGATTGCGCGATTTTCAACCATTTATTTCGCCATGATTGCCTGCTGGTTTCGGGTTTTATTAACGCTAAAACGTTTGACTAACCCAAGCGAAAACCCTGCTATCCTGCGGGTTGACGAAGACTGATATCTCACCTCGCCGATACATACTGTCTGGCGAATCGTTTGTCAACGAATTCGGTGAACGGTAGTAAATACCGTTCAAGCGTATGTATGTATCGGTCGCCGAGCGCGGCACCTCAGTTGGGTTCGTCGGTAGGTAAGGTATATATCGTCCGCAAGTTGCGCGGGGGCAAGTCTAGATGCTCCCGAGTAAGATTCTCTATTGATAGGAGAAGACATGGCCATCATCAACAAGGGTATGTCCAGGCGTTCGTTCCTCGGCCTCACCGGCAGCGTCGCTGCTGTCGCAGGGCTTGGTCTCACCGGCTGCGGTGGCAGCTCTAACGACGAGGGTTCCGCTTCCGGTTCCACCGATTCCGCTAACCGTGGCGGCGGCGTGATCACCGCTGGTTCCGCTTACGCTCCGTCCAGCTTCGATCCCGCCAGCACCGGCTCCGCTGTGGGCCTGGGTGCTAACTGGCACGTCGTCGAGGGCCTCTACGGCATCGATTACCACGACTACAGCACCTTCAACGAGCTCGCCACCGACGATCCTAAGTCCGTGGACGACACCACTTTCGAGGTCACCATCCGCAAGGGCGCCAAGTTCTCCGATGGCACCGAGGTCACCGCTGACGATGTCGTTGCCTCCTACACCGCTTGCGCCGCTTCCGCTACCTATGCTCCGTTCTTCCAGCCCTTCGAGTCCATCGAGGCCAAGGACGCCAGCACCGTGACGGTCAAGACCAAGGTCCCCAACTTCTCCCTGCTCAAGGATCGTCTGGCCATCGTCCGCGTTACCCCGGCCACTCAGACCGAGGAGGATCGCGCCAAGCAGCCGATCGGCTCCGGCCCCTGGATGTACGACTCTATCTCCGATACCGAGATTACCCTGGTTCCCAATCCTGAGTACAACGGTGAGTATGCTGCCGAGGATAAGAAGATCCAGTACAGCATCCTGACCGACCCCACCGCTCGCGTTACCGCTCAGCAGGAGGGCTCCACGCTCGTTATGGAGCTCGTTACCGCTGACGCCGTCGACCAGCTTGAGAGCGCCGGCTGCAAGATCGATAACGTTCAGGGTTTCGGCACCCGCTTCATCATGTTCAACGTCGCCAAGGAGCCTTGGAACAACGTCAAGGTCCGTCAGGCTGTCATGTATGCGCTCGACACCGAGAAGATGGTCAGCAACACCTTCGCCGGCCTTGCCACCGCTGCCAGCTGCTACCTGCCCAAGAGCTTCACCAACTATCATGAGGCTTCCACGGTGTACAAGACCGACGCCAAGAAGGCTAAGAAGCTCATCGAGGAGTCTGGCATCACCCCGGGTGCCATCACCCTGCGCACCACCGACAACGAGCAGATTAAGGGCATGGCCGCCCAGGTCAAGAACGACCTCGACGCTCTCGGCTTCGATGTGACCATCCAGACCGATACCTCGCCGGCCACCTACGCTGCCATCGACGGCGGCGAGGCCTACGATATCCTCCTTGCCCCTGGCGATCCTTCCTGCTTCGGCGCCGACCCCGACCTGCTGCTCAACTGGTGGTACGGCGACAACGTCTGGATGCAGACCCGTTGCCCGTGGAAGGAGTCCGCTGAGTGGCAGAAGCTCCACAGTCTCATGGACGAGGCTCTTGCCGCCGAGGGCGACGAGCAGCAGAAGAAGTGGAACGAGTGCTTCGACATCATTGCCGACAACGCCGTTCTGTACCCCGTTGTCCACGTCAAGACCGTCTCCGCTTCCTGGGACGATCCGTCCACTGCGCCCAACGGCGAGGCCCTCGATGGCTTCAAGGGCATCGGCACGACGAGCATGTCCTTCAGGGGCGTTGCGACCGTCAAGGCGTAAGACTCGCTTGAGTCTGTATGCAGGATGTCGGTCATTGGGGCCGTATCCTCATAGTTGAAACAAAGACCCGGGCGGCAACGATGTCGCTCGGGTCTTGTAATGAGTACCCGTACTCATATACCAGTTGGTCCTACCGACAAAAGAAAGGGGAGAGAACGTGAACAACTTGCTACGTTTGATTGGAAGGCGTCTTGTGGCGCTGCCGATCATGGCATTGGGCGTCACCGTCCTGGTGTTCTTCCTTATGTCGTTCTCCAAGACCGACCCCGCCTACACGGCGTTGGGTGACGGTGCCTCGCCCGAGGCGGTTGCCGAGTACCATGAGAAGTATGGTCTGGACGACCCCTGGCCCGTGCGCTACGTGCGCTATATGGGCGATTTGATCCATGGCGACATGGGCACCTATGGTGCTGCTCGCAACTCCGTTGCCAAGCGCATCTCCACGGCCCTGCCCGTCACGATGCAGCTGACCTTTATCGGTCTTGCCATCGGTGCGGTCGTTTCGTTTTTGCTCGGCGTCATCGCGGCACTGTATCGCGACAAATGGCCGGACCAAGTGATCCGCGTCTTTTCCATCGCCGGCTTGGCAACCCCGTCGTTCTGGCTTGCCGTTCTGTTGATCCTGCTGTTCTCTTCCTACCTTAAGGTGCTCCCGGCATCGGGTGCTCTGCCTCACTTCACCACGAATCCGGTTGGCTATCTGGGACGTATGATCATGCCCGCTATCGCCTTGGCATTTCCGCTGACGGGCCAGATGACTCGTATCGTGCGTACCGCCATGGTCGAGGAGCTCGACAAGGATTATGTCCGTATGGCTCGCGGCGCCGGCGTTCCCGAGAAGGTCGTCGTCGGCATCAACGTTCTTCGCAATGCGCTGATCACCCCGGTCACCACCCTCGGTCTTAAGATCGGTTACCTCATGGGCGGCGCCGTCGTCATCGAGGTTATCTTCAACCTCCCCGGCATGGGCACTGCGATTCTGCAGGGCGTTCAGGGCAACGAGGCGAACCTGGTTCAGGGCGTCGTTATCGTCGTTGCTCTCGCCTTCATCATCATCAACATCGTGGTTGACATGCTCTACCTGCTCATCAACCCGCGCATCAGGACGGTGTAGATTATGGTAAAGATTCGAGAGAAGCAAACCGAGCAGCTCGAGAAGGCTGCCTCCAAGGGGCTCAAGCTCGGTGGCTGGAAGAAGATGACGTTGTCTTCTAAGATTGCCGCCGTCGTGCTGGTGCTGGTCGCCCTGACTGCGATTCTGGCGCCCCTTCTTGCCCCCTATAGCCCGGTCGAGATCTTTACGGCTCGCCAGGCTCCCGGCAACGGATTTATCTTCGGTACCGACGATAAGGGTCGCGACATTCTGTCGCGTATGCTCTACGGTGGTCGTTACTCGCTGATTATCGGCTTTGGCGCCACCGCCATGGCTCTGGTCTGCGGCTCGGTCGTGGGCGCCCTTGCAGCGGTTTCGCGCAAGGCCGTCTCCGAGACGATCATGCGTATCCTGGACATCATCATGTCCATCCCGGGCATCGCCCTCGCGGCCGTCTTTGTCTCCATCCTGGGCAACTCCGTGCCGTCGATTATCTTCGCCATCGGCTTTATGTACACTCCGCAGATTGCCCGTATCGTGCGCGCCAACATCGTGTCCGAGTACGGCGAGGACTATGTCCGCGCGGTCATCGTTTCCGGCGCCAAGGCTCCGTGGATTTTGATCAAGCATGTTCTGCGTAACTGCATCGCCCCGATCATGGTCTTCACCGTTACCCTGGTCGCCGACGCCATCATCTTCGAGGCCTCGCTGACCTTCATCGGCGCTGGTATCCAGGAGCCCACCGCTACCTGGGGCAACATCCTCGCCGACGCCCGCGGCGGCGTGCTCGCCGGCCGTTGGTGGCAGGCACTGTTCCCGGGCCTGGCCATCATGATCACCTGCCTGGCGCTCAACATCCTCTCCGAGGGCATTACCGACGCCATGGCCGCTGCTCCCTCCGCCGCCCTGGATCCCACCGATTCCTCCAAGCGTCGCGAGGCCGACCTGCTGGTCTCCGACCCCGTTCGAGCCTACAAGGAGCAGGCCCAGTCCCTCTCCGCTCGCCTTGGCGCCCTGCGCGATGTCGAGCTCAAGCGTGACGATCGCCATGTGCCCGACGAGTCTGTTGAACCGATTCTCTCGGTCCGTGACTTCTGCATCCAGTTTGAGCATCACGGTGATATCAACGTCGTCGACCATGTCAACTTTGACGTCCGTCCTGGTCAGACCATGGGCCTGGTGGGCGAGTCCGGTTGCGGTAAGTCCATCACCACGCTGGCCATCATGGGCCTGACCGACGATGACGAGCACCTTTCCGGCGAGGTCCTCTGGGAGGGCCGTGACCTGCTCAAGATGAGCAAGAAGGAGTGGTTCGGCCTGCGCGGTACCGATATCGCTATGGTCTATCAGGACGCCCTGTCCTCGCTCAACCCCTCCATGCTCATCTCTGCCCAGATGAAGCAGCTCACCAAGCGCGGCGGAACCCGCAGCGCCGAGGAGCTCCTGGAGCTCGTCGGCCTCGATCCCAAGCGCACGCTCGAGAGCTATCCGCACGAGCTTTCCGGCGGCCAGCGTCAGCGTGTCCTGATCGCTATGGCCCTTACCCGCGACCCCAAGCTGGTCATCTGCGACGAACCCACGACCGCTCTGGACGTTACCGTCCAGAAGCAGGTCATCAAGCTGCTCAACGATCTTCAGGCCAAGCTCGGCTTTGCCATGATCTTCGTTTCGCACGACCTGGCGCTGGTCGCCGAGGTCGCCCACAACATCACGGTTATGTACGCTGGCCAGGTTATCGAGCAGGCACCCACCAAGGAGCTGCTCACTAACCCGATCCACGAGTACACCCGCGGTCTTCTGGGTTCCGTTCTGTCCATCGAGAGCGGTTCGGGCCGCCTGCACCAGGTGCCCGGCGCCGTTCCGAGTCCGCGCGATTTCCCCAAGGGCGATCGCTTCGCGCCCCGCTCGAGCCATCCGCGTATTGGCCTGGACACCCGTCCGGTCTTCAAGCGCGTGCCCGGCACCGAGCACTTCTATTCCGAGCTCCCCGACGAGGTGCTCAAGGCAAATGGTTTGACCCCTCACGCGGAGGTGATGTAGATGAGCGAGACCGCAGTCAACGGCGTCGAGCCGATCATCTTCCTTGATGACGTCCACGTCACCTTTAGGACCCGTACCGGCTCGATTCTGCACCCCAACCTGGTTCACGCCGTCCAGGGTGTAACGATTAAGCTCATGCCCGGTCAGACGATCGGCATCGTCGGCGAGTCCGGTTGCGGTAAGTCCACCACCGCCAACGTCATGTGCGGCCTGCAGGCCCCCACGAGCGGCAAGGTCTACTTTAAGGGCAAGGACGTTACCAAACGTACCGCCGAGGACCGTCGCCACATGGGTCGCGTCATCTCGGTCGTGTTCCAGAACCCGGCCACGGCGCTCAACCCCCGCATGGTCGTTCGCGAGCAACTGCTCGACCCCATGCGCGTCCACAACCTGGGTACCGAGGCCGAGCAGGAGAAGCGCGTCAAAGAGCTCCTGGAGCTCACCGGTCTGCCCAGCTCCGCCGCCGAGGTTCTTCCCGGTCAGCTTTCGGGCGGCCAGCGCCAGCGCGTCGCAATTGCCCGTGCCCTGTCGCTGAACCCCGATGCCATCATCGCCGACGAGCCCACCTCGGCTCTGGACGTTTCGGTCCGCGCGCAGATTCTGAACCTGCTGACCGACCTTAAGAAGGAGCTCGGCCTGGCCATGGTGTTCATCAGCCATGACATCCAGACGGTCCGCTATATCTCTGACGACATCATCGTTATGAATGGCGGCAAGATCGTCGAGCAGGGCGAGGCCAAGCAGGTCTTCCAGCATCCCCAGGACCCCTACACCAAGATGCTGCTCGGCGCTGCGCCGTCGCTGCTGCACCCCAAGCTCGGCGAATAGCCTCGCTTTCCCTCCCGTGCGCCCGGTTCCCTTGCCGGGCGCACCTCCGTTGCGATTTCGAAAGGTTGGGTTCACGAGCCATGCCAAGTGCTCAGGAGCTACAACATCAATTTGGTGAATATCGAGGCGCCATGCCCCGTCCATCAGATTTCGATCTCTTTTGGAAGGATCGCATGGCCGAGGCCGACGCCGTCGGGCTTGACTATGCGATCGACACGGCATCGGTCACCGATGCCGCGACCTGCCAACTTTTCGACCTCTGGTATACCGGCATGTGTGGCGCTCGCCTGCATGCCAAGTACCTTAAACCCGTCTCGGACGAGCCCGTGCCATTGGTGCTTCAGTTCCATGGGTATCCGGGTGCAAGCCGCAGCTGGTTTGAGCAGGCGTCGTTTGCGGGCATGGGCATGGCACTCATCGCCCTCGACTGCCCCGGCCAAGGAGGTCCCTCCGAGGACATTGGTGGATTTGAGGGCACAACGGTTGCCGGGCATATCGTCGCCGGCATCGACGGCGACCCGGCCAACCTCTACTATGTCCGCTTGCACCAAGATATTCGCATCCTGTGCCGTATTGTTCGCGAGCTCGAGGGCATCGATCTTTCCCGTGTGTTTGTGAACGGCGCGTCGCAGGGTGGTGGTTTGGGCATTGCGACCTGTGCGCTTAACAGCGAGCTTATCAATCGTGCCGCCATCCTCTATCCCTTCCTGTCAGATTTCCGCCTAGTCTGGGATTTGGATGCAGACGACATTGCCTACGAGGGCCTGCGCTATTGGTCTCGCTGGTTTGACGAGGACTCGACTCGTATTGACGAAGCCTATGCCAAGCTGGCGTACTTCGATTCCAAGAACTTTGCCCCTATGGTCAAATGCCCCGTGCTGTTTGGCACCGGCACAGCCGATATCGTCTGCCCGCCAGCGACGCAGTTTGCGGTCTATAACAACCTGACCTGCGAAAAGCGTCATGAGTTCTTTGAAGGCTTTGGCCACGAGGAGATTCAGGATTTTGACGATCTGATCATTCCGTTTTTCTGCAAGGGAGGGGAGGCTCATGTCTAAGTGCGAGAGCAATGTTAATGAGCTGATTGTCCCCGGGCTCGTGGGAATTCCTGGAACGGTTTCGTCAAGGCTCGCAGAATATCGGGACTGGCGCGGTGATGTCCAAGCAGATGTTTCTGATTTAGAGACATGCGCTTCGAATCTTGAGATTCAAGGCCTGGCCATTACGGCGATTGACTTTGTTAACCCCTGCGCCCGTTACTCGGAGGTCTCCTTTGAGCTCGGTGACGATGCGATTCACGCTCGTTTGATCGAGCCTGTCGGTCGTGCCCGAGTGTCTGAGCGCGTGCCGCTGTGCCTGATGTTCCACGATATCGATCGGCCTGTGCGCGGCTGGCATCACATGACGAGATTTGCCGCCATGGGGTATGCCGTCCTCGCGCTGGATGACGATGTTGCTGGTGCGGACGACCTGCAGCGGGGGATTTCTTCGCCCGCTTTTGTCGAGCGCGTCCGTTGGGGTTGCGCGCTGGCGAAGGTGGCGCGCAATCTTGATGGCATGGACCCCGACCGCATCTTTGCATGGGGCGAGGGTCTAGGCGGCGGAGTCGCGCTGGCGGTTTCTGCTCTGGACGAGCGGGGTCTCGCCTGTACGGCGGTTGCCAATCCGCTTCCTGGCGGCCTCGAGGCGCTGTCGTCTCGGGTGCGCGGATCGGTGCTCATGGGCACATCGCTCATGGATACCGTGAGCGATCCCAAGGATCAGTTTGCCGTATTCAACGGTCTTGAGTGTGACCGGAGACATATCATCTATGCCAAATACGCTCACGAGCGCATCAATGCGTTCGAAAACGAAGTCGTCGACTTTTTTAACCAAACGTTCTACTCGTGTTCTTTGGCCTAGACGGCCTGGACACTGCCAACAAGAGTGGGCGGCATAGGGCTGCCCACCAGACAACTAAGGAGATTCTTGTGGCAACTCAGAAATTCACCGGCGTTATCCCTCCCGTCGTTGTTCCCGATACCGAAGACCACCAGCTCGATGTTGCCTCCTTTGAGCGCAGCATCAACCGCATGATCGATGCCGGCGTCGATGGCTTGTTCTTCCTGGGCTCCTCGGGCGAGGTCGTCTTCTCCACCGACGAGCGTCGCCGTCAGATCATCTCCGAGGCCGTCCGTATCGTCGACCACCGCGTTCCCGTTCTGGTCGGCATCATCGACACCGAGACCGAGCGCATGATCGAGCACGGTAAGGTCGCTCAGGAGCTGGGCGCCGATGCGCTTGTCGCCACCTGCCCGTTCTATGCCCTGCAGGGCATGACCGAGGTCGAGGAGCACTTCCGCATCCTGCATGAGGAACTCGACCTGCCCATCTTCGCCTATGACATCCCCGTGTGTGTCCACACCAAGCTCCCGTGGAAGCTCCTTGCCAAGCTCGGTGCCGAGGGCGTTCTGGCCGGCGTCAAGGATTCCTCGGGTGATGACATCTCGTTCCGCTACCTCGTTCAGGAGAACGAGAAGAACGGCCATCCGATGAGCATCCTCACCGGTCACGAGGTTGTTGTCGACGGCGCCTACCTCGGTGGCGCCGACGGTTCCGTTCCGGGTCTCGCCAACGTTGAGCCCGAGGGCTACGTGCGTCAGTGGAAGGCCGCTCAGGCTGGTGACTGGGCTACCGTCAAGGCCGAGCAGGATCGCCTCAATGAGATTTCGCACATCTGGGATGTCACCTCGGGCGTCCAGGGTTATGCCGGTGGCGTCGGCGCCTTCAAGACCGCTATGAACCTCATGGGTATCTTCGACAGCCCGACCATGCCGCGCCCGGTGAAGGCCATGACCGGCGAGAACGTCGAGGCGATTAAGAAGGTCCTCCAGGACAACGGTCTCCTGTAAAGCTTCCCCAGGCACCCGATCTTGAGGCTCAAGTGGTCGGGCGTGACCCATTAGGTCAACGCCCGACCACTTTCACCCCAACCTCGGGCACCTGGGAAACCTTTATCAAGCTGCGGCGATAACACCGCCTTCATTTCCTGTAGTTGTTGTTTTGTCTCCGAAGGAGAACGACATGGAGAACAAGTACGTCTGCTCTGTCGATATCGGCGGAACTAAGATCGCGACTGCCATCATGGAGTACCCGGCTGACGGTAGTGTGCCCCATCCTGTTTTTGAGGCCGAGGTTCCCACCGAGGCCCAAGAGGGCGGCGAGGCCGTCTTCCAACGTATCGAGGCGTCCATCAAGGCTGCTCTCGAGGCGAATCCCGATGTCGAGGTCCTTGGCGTCGGTATCGGTGCCGCCGGCGTCGTCGATCCCAAGACGGGCGCCATCGCGTATGCCAACGAGATCATGCCCGGCTGGTCCGGTGTTCAGTTGGGGCCGCGCCTGCGCGAGGACCTCGGTCTTCCCGTTGCCGTTGTAGGCGACGTGCAGGCTCATGCTCTGGGCGAGGCCCACTGGGGCGTCGGCAAGGGCAAGTTCTCCGTCTTGTGTCTTGGCATCGGTACGGGCATCGGTGGCGCATATGTCGAGAACGGCCGCGTGATGCAGGGCTTCCATGGTGCTGCTGGCCATATGGGCCACATCGAGTGCTCGGCTGCCGCCGGTATTCCCTGCGCCTGCGGGCGTTCCGGCCATCTGGAGTCGGTTGCTTCGGGCACTTCCATTGGTCGTATGTACGATGAGCGCTTTGGTCGCGTCGACCCCAGCCGTCCTTCGGTCGGTCGCGATGTGAACGACCTGTGCCGTGCGGGCGACGCAAAGGCGACCGAGGTCATCCATGACGCCGGCTTTGCGCTGGGTGCCAGCTTGGGCTCGCTCGCTAACATCCTGGACCCTGAGGTCATCGTGCTTTCGGGTGGCGTGATTCACCAAGGTCCCGATTGGCGTTCACAGACGTGGAAGGATTCGGTACACGAGGGCTATGCCAGCCAGGCGCTCGATCCGCTTCAGGACACGCCGATCCTCATCGGTTCTCTGGAGGGCGATGCTCCGCTCATCGGTGCCGCTGAGCATCTTCTTGCCTCGTTGAAGTAAACGTATCTTCTGTAGGAGCCTCCCGAGACAACACGCCTCGGGAGGCTGTTCTGAGAAAGGTTACAGCCTTATGACCGTCGATCCTTTGATTCAATCCCTGAAGGGCAAGCTCGTCGTGAGCGTTCAGGCGTATATGGGCGAGCCGCTTCGTACGCCCGAGACCATGGCTCAAATGTCTCGCGCTTGCGAGCTCGGTGGCGCCGCCGCCATTCGCTGCCAGGGCCTTGCCGACATTGCCGCCATTAAGGGTCGCTGTGAGGTTCCTGTTATCGGCCTGTGGAAGGATGGGCACGAGGGCGTTTACATCACGCCGACGCTGCGTCACGCTCGCGCCTGCGTTGCTGCCGGTGCCGATATCGTGGCGATCGACGCCACCGATCGTCCGCGCCCCGATGGCAAGACGGTCGAGGATACCTTCCGCCCGCTGCACGAGGAGGGTGTGCTCCTGATGGCGGATTGTGCCACCATCGAGGACATTCGCCGTGCGGTTGATATGGGCTTCGACCTGGTATCCACCACGCTTTCTCACGGTGTCGCCGCCATCGACTGCACCATGGCCGATGGCCCCGACCTGCCGCTCCTGCGTCAGGCGACCGAGGAATTCCCCGGCCTTCCCATCATTTGCGAGGGTCGCGTGCATACGCCCGAGGAGGCTCGCGCCGCGATCGATGCTGGCGCCTGGGCCGTTGTCGTCGGCACCGCCATCACGCACCCCACGAGTATTACGAGTTGGTTCAAGGCTGCGCTTGAGGCGTAAGACAGGCCTCGTATCCGCTTGGGGCGGTATACTCAATAAAGGCAATTGATCGCGCGGGATCCGCTGGCCGGGTCCCGCGCTTGTTTTAGGAGGCACACATGCAAAAGGGAGATGCCATGGATGCGTCGGAGCGCTCGGAGCGCATCCCCGATATCGTTATCATCACCGGAATGTCCGGATCGGGCCGCACGCAGGCCATGCACGTGTTCGAGGACATGGGCTATTTTTGCATCGATAACCTGCCTCCGCGTCTCATCGCCCAGCTTGCCGAGCTCGTCGGCATCAATACGGGCGTGGGCAGGCATCTTGCCGTCACCTGCGACCTGCGCAGCCAGGGCTTGTTCGATGAGCTGCTCGATGCCGTTGCCGCACTCGAGGAGCGCGAGATGAGCTGTGACATCGTGTTCCTGGAGGCTTCTGACGAGGTGCTGATCCGTCGTTATAGCGAAAACCGCCGCCGCCATCCCATTGCCAAGCCGGGGGAGACTACGGCCGATGCGATTCAGCGCGAGCGCCTGCAGCTGCAGGGCGTGCGCGATCGAGCCGATATGATTATCGACACGAGCCGTCTGCGCACCTCTGCCCTGCGCAACAAATTGCGCATGGCGTTCTCCGAGTTATCTGACCAGCAGCTCATGGACGTTCACGTGTTCTCGTTTGGCTTTAAGCACGGCATGCCCGTCGAGGCGGACATTATGATCGACGTCCGCTTCCTGCCCAATCCGTTCTACGATCCCGAGATGCGCA
>CAUADW010000017.1 GCA_958427895.1 uncultured Collinsella sp. | reverse complement strand
GCACGACCTGCGGAATGACGCCCTTCTTGAGCTCGATGACCAGACGGATGCCCTTCTGGTTGGACTCATCGCGCATATCCGAGATGCCCTCGATGCGCTTGTCGTTGACGAGTTGGGCGATCTTCTCCTGCAGGGTGCCCTTGTTGACCATGTAGGGAATCTCGGTAAAGACCAGGCGGCTGCGACCGGTCTTGGTGGACTCCACATGTGCCTTGGCACGCACGGTAATGGAGCCGCGGCCGGTCTCGTAGCTCTGCTTAATGCCGGCGCTGCCCATGATTATGGCGCCGGTGGGGAAGTCCGGACCTGGCATGATCTGCATGAGCTCGTCGACGGTGGCGTCGGGGTTGTCGATCAGGTAGCAGGTGGCCTCAATCGCCTCGGTGAGGTTATGCGGGGCGATGTTGGTGGCCATGCCGACGGCGATGCCCTGGCTGCCGTTGACCAGCAGGTTGGGGAAGCGCGCAGGCAGCGCCACGGGCTCGGCAAGTGATTCGTCGTAGTTGGGCTGCCAGTCGACGGTATCCTTCTGCAAGTCACGCAGCAGTTCCATGGCGGGCTTTGCCAGGCGGCTCTCGGTGTAACGCATGGCCGCCGCGCCGTCGCCGTCGATGTTACCGAAGTTGCCGTGACCATCGATGAGCGGCGTGCGCATGGAGAACCACTGCGCCAGGCGAACCATGGCCTCGTAGACCGCGGAGTCACCGTGCGGATGGTACTTACCGATAACTTCGCCGACCGTCCAGGCCGACTTCTTATGTGGGCGGTTGGGGTAGATGCCGCTCTCGTTCATCGCGTACAGGATGCGGCGGTGCACCGGCTTTAAGCCGTCGCGCACGTCCGGCAGGGCGCGCGCCGTGATAACCGACATCGAATACTCGATGAACGACTGCTTCATCTCGCGACCGAACTCCGAAATCTGGAGCTGGCCGCCGTTGATGTCCTCGCCGGCCGAGGCGCCACGATCGACTTCGCCAAAGCTCTCCTCGAGCTCACCGTCGTCGTCCTCTTCCTCATCATCATCGGCATCGGGGTTATAGGCGTCCGGATCGCCGTCCTCGCCCTGCTCAGCACGGGCAAGCAGGCGCTTCAGATCATCGGGCATACCGGCATCGCCGGCCTCGTCCATACCCTCGCTATTGTTGATATCGTCTGCCACGTTACCTCCTCATGGTTTGCGTGGTCTAATTAGTTCCCTACCACGGAGACGGCTTTTCCAGGTGCCGCAGATTCGCCCGAAAGAGGAGGGAAGCGTACTTGGGTACGCGACCGACGATTGAGGGCGAAGGTGCGGTGGCTGGGAAAGCCGAACAGGTTAGGCATCTAAGAATCGTGCATCATGTGCATGCTTCTCGATGTACTCGCGGCGATAGCCGACCTCGGAACCCATCAGCTCGCGCACGGCGCGGTCCGCCACCACGGCGTCTTCGATCGACACACGCTGTAGGATGCGGGTCTTGGGGTCCATCGTCGTCGAGGCGAGCTGCTTGGGGTCCATCTCGCCCAGGCCCTTGTAGCGCTGGACGGTATAGCCCTTGCGCTTTTTGGTGATCTTGCCGTCCTTGGCCTTGCCGTCCTCGTCGTTATCGTCGGGGTTCAGGCCCAGGCTCTGGATGGTGTCGCGCAGGATCTCGTCTTCGGGCTGGCGGCCGTTGGGATACACGTAGTGGATCTTGTTGCGCACCTTAATGCCAAAGATGGGCGGGCAGGCAACATAGACGTAGCCGGCATCGATCAGCGGACGCATGTACTTGTAGAAGAACGTCAGCAGCAGAATGCGGATATGCGCACCGTCGACGTCTGCATCGGTCATGATGATGATCTTGTGGTAGCGCGCCTTGGTGATATCAAAGTCGCCGCCGTCGCCGGCACTCGTCGTAACGCCGCAGCCGATCGCGGTAATCAGCGACTGGATGGTGTCACTCGAGAACGCGCGATGGTCACCAACGCGTTCGACGTTCAAAATCTTGCCGCGCAGGGGCAGAATCGCCTGGATGTCTCGGCGACGGCCGTCCTTGGCCGAACCGCCTGCCGAGTCGCCCTCTACGATGAAGAGCTCGGTCAGCTCGGCATCGCGCACCGAGCAGTCGGCGAGCTTACCGGGCAGGGACGCCGTCTCGAGCAGGCTCTTGCGGCGGGTCGCCTCGCGCGCCTTGCGGGCGGCATTGCGCGCCTTGCAGGCCTGTTGCGCCTTCTTGACGATCTCGCGAGCGGGCTTGGGATGCTCCTCGAGGTAATCGACAAGGCCGTCGGTCACAATCTTGAGCGTGAGCGCGCGCATATAGGAGCTGCCGAGCTTGGCCTTGGTCTGGCCCTCAAACTGCGGATCGGGCAGCTTGACCGAGATAACGGCCGAAAGGCCCTCGCGCACATCGTCGCCGGTCAGATTGGCGTCTTTTTCCTTGAGCAGGTTCTGCTTGCGCGCATAGTCGTTGATCACGCGGGTGAGCGCGGTGCGGAAGCCCTCAAGGTGCATGCCGCCCTCGGGGGTGTAGATGTCGTTGGCAAACGACATGACGTTCTCGCCGTAGCCGCTATTCCACTGCAGGGAAACCTCAACCTCGCCCATCTTGGCCACAGGTGCGTCCGGGTCCGATTTGCCCTCGATGTAGATAGGCTCCTTAAAGGCCTCGGGGACGTCCTTGCCCTCGTTAAGGAACTTGACGAAGTCGATGATGCCGCCCGCGTAGCAAAACTCCTCCACGTGGGGAGTAGACTCGCGCTCGTCAGTCAGCACGATTTTGAGGTTCTTATTGAGGAACGCCGTCTCCTGCAGACGGTTGTGCAGCGTATCGAAATCGTAAATGCAGGTCTCGAAGATCTCGTCGTCGGGCCAGAAGGTGACGGTGGTGCCCGTCGAATCCGAGGTGTCCACGACCTCCATCTTCTTGACGGTCTTGCCGCGCGAGAACTCCATCTCGTAGGTGTTGCCGTCGCGACGAACCTGAACGACCACGCGCTTGGACAGTGCGTTGACGACGGAGATGCCAACGCCGTGCAGGCCGCCCGAGACCTTATAGGCCGAGTTATCGAACTTACCGCCGGCGTGCAAGATCGTCATGACGACCTCGAGCGTCGGGATCTTTTTAACAGGGTGCTCGTCGACGGGGATGCCGCGCCCGTTGTCGACGACCGTGATGGAGTTGTCGGCGTGGACCGTCACCTGGATCTCGGTGCAGAAACCGGCCATGGCCTCGTCGACGGAGTTGTCAACGATCTCCCACACCAGGTGATGCAGACCGCTGGCGCTCGTCGAGCCGATATACATGCCCGGGCGCTTACGAACGGCCTCGAGACCTTCGAGAATCTTAATCTCGCCGCCATCGTAATCGTTTTCGTTTGCCACACGTCCTCCTTCAGTCAAGAAAATGTGTACAGCCTTACTAGTTTATCGTAAAAAAATACCCTCGGGAACGAGGGTATTTGGCTCTACAAGGCCACCAGATGCGATTTAAGGCTCTTTTTTGCTTTGCACGCCCTTGGCCCACTCGGCACTGGCTCTCATGGCATTCTCGAGGGCCTCGCGCAGTTTTTGGTCTTCGATGGGTGCCACTTGGCGCTCAATCTCGGTGCGCTCGGCCTCACTTAGGTCGGCGTGCGGGGCCGGCGGGCGCTCGGTCGTCGCCGGGCGCAGGCGCTCCTTGGCGGCGGGCGGCGTGTGACCGGGTGCGGTGGTTTTGAACACCAGGCCGTCCACATGCGCACCGGCGCGCTCCATGCGCGCGCGGATGATCTCACGCAACAGCGTCATTTCCTGCGTCCACGAGGGCGAATCGAGATATACCAGCAGCTCATTGGACTCGGGCAGGTAGCGCAGACCCGTCACATGCCGCCCCTCGCGCGTGCCCGAGCACACCGCGTTCCACGCGCGATAGACCGCGCGCGACTCCTCGGCAGCCTCCATCTGCGCACGGCGCTCAGGCGTCACCGACGCCAGGATGCGCTGGCGCTCTGCGTTCAAAAACCCACTGAAGGCGACCGTCTCGCTCTCGCGCTCGTAATTAGCACGTCTCACCCATGCTCACCACCTTGGCTCGATCAAGCAGGTCATCGGTAAAGTATCCCAGGTTGGTCGTGGTTATGACCGTTTGGATATCATCGCCGATCAGCCGCAGAAAAGCACCGCGGCGCTCGCCGTCGAGCTCGCTCATCACGTCGTCCAGAAGCAACAGCGGAGCAGTACCCAGAACATCGCGAGCCACGGCCACCTCGGCCACCTTCCAGGACAGTACCAACGTTCGCTGCTGTCCTTGGCTGGCAAATGAACGAGCGGAGCGACCCGCCACGGTAAATTCAATCTCGTCGCGATGCGGCCCCACCAACGTCACGCCGCGGCGAATTTCCTCGCCGGCGTGCTCATCAAGGGCGGCCAGCATGCGCTCGTACGCCCAGCCCTTCAGCTCTTCGCGATCCTCGACCTGGGGCAAATCCCCCAGCGTGGACGCATAGGACACGTTGGCGGCTTCACCGGACGCCACTTGCCCGTAGGCAGTACGCACATGGCCCGCCAGCCGGTCGAGCAGGGCCAACCGGTGCACGAGCAGAGCCGCGCCCGCGCGGGCAATCGAATCGTTCCACGCGCCGAGCATCTCACGGCAGCACCAGGTCTCCTTGAGCAAGGCGTTGCGCTGGGTCACGCAGCGCCCATAGGCGCTCGCAAGATCGGCATAGCGTGCGCTCAGTTGCATGCCAAAGTCATCGAGGGCGGCGCGGCGCACACTGGCGCCCCGCTTAACCATGTCCAGATGGTCGGGGCAAAACAGCACGCTCGGCAGAACCCCGCGCACACCGGCGGCAGAGCATCTCTTGCCGTTGCGGCTAAACGAGCGCTTACCGTCCTCCGCGCTCAATCCCATATCAAGCACGCGGCCGTCGCCCTCGAGCCTCAGCTCGACCCTGCACGAGCCCACGCCGTCATGAACGAGCTCGGCTGCGGTCGGATGCCTAAACGAGGCGCCGCTCGTCAGCAGCTGCAGCGCCTCTATGAGATTGGTCTTTCCCGCCGCGTTGGGTCCCGCAAGTATCGTCACGCCGTCGTCTAGGGCAAGGCGATAGCTATCGAAGCTGCGGTAGTGCGCGACGGAAAGATCGCGGGCGAACATGGTCATGGCGCAACGCTAGATGCGGACCGGCATGACCAGGTACAGGTAGTTGATCTTGTCGTAGGACTTGAAGATGCCCGCCTGCGAGTAGCTCTTGAGCTCCAGCGTGATCTCCTTCTCCTTGGATAGGGCATTGAGGCAGCCGAAGATGTAGTGGTAGTTGAAGGCGATGGTGCCCGACTCGCCCTCGGCCTCGACATCGATCGTCTCCTGCGCAAGGTCCTGGTCATTGGAAATGGAGGACAGGCCCATCTGCCCGTTCTCGACATCGATCTCGAACTTGACGGCGGGGTTGGCGCTCGCGATAACGGCCACGCGCTTGAGGGCGGCGTTAAAGGCGGCGACGTCGATCTTGACGCTCGTCACGCACGAATCGGGGATGAGCTGCTTGTAGTTGGGGTACACGCCCTCGATGCGGCGCGACACGTAGGTGGTGTTGCCGGCCTCAAAGACGACCTGGGTGTCGGTAGCCCCGATCATGATGGTCGCCTGGCTGGCCATGATGTTCAGCGCGTCGTTAAAGGCGTCGGCCGGAACGTTGAGCTCAAAGGAACCCTCGAGGGTCGAGGTCTCAACCTGCGTATCGCACACGGCCAAACGGAAGGAATCGGTCGCCACCAGGCGCACGGTGTTGTTCTCGACCTTCATGTGCACGCCACCCAGGATGGGGCGGGCCTTGTCGGTCGAGGTGACGCGCCACACGCGGCCGACCATTTCGGACAAGATATCGGTCGGCAGTTCCACGGCGCTCTCGATGGCATAGGCCGGAAACTCGGGGAAGTCATTAGCATCAAGCGTGTTCAGTCGGAAAGAGCTCTTCTCGCAACCAATCAGCACCTGGCGCTCGGACAGCTCAAAGGTGACCGGGGCATCGGGGAGGGTCTTGGTGATATTGGAGAGCATCTTACAAGGGATAACCATCTCGCCCTCTTCTTCGACATGCGCCGCGATGCGATGACGGATCGAGATGGTGTAGTTAGAGGTCTGGAATTCCAAGATGCCGTCTTGCGCCTTGACGAGCACGCCCGACAGGATGGGAAGGGTGGATGCCGAAGCGACGCCCTTCATAACGACGCCGATGGCTTGTGTAAGCGAGCTCTGGCTGACGGTGAACTTCATCTTTTAATACCTTTCTATAGATATAAATATCTTAATAATAGTAATAGCACTGACGAAACTGTTGATTACTCCCAAAGACGCAGGTCAGACCCAGAAAGAGAATCGACAGCAACCTGTGTGCAACGGGGGTGGTTTTCCACGTTCAAAACCTGCGCAAAACTTTTCATCACCGCGGGTTGGGTTTTAAACACCTTATGCCCGTGGTTTCGACAAGTTTTCAACAGGTGTCTCTTTTTTCCTACGAGCGCAGTGTAATTTTATCGCGCAGCGACTTAAGGTCTTCGGTGACGGTGCGGTCTTCCTGGATCATCTTCTGGACCTTTTTGTAGCTCGTGCTGACGGTCGAGTGGTTGCGGTTGCCAAATTCGGCGCCCACCGCCGTGGTCGTCATTTCGCACATCTCGATGGCCAGGTAGATAGCGATATGGCGTGCTTTGGCGATATTGGCGTTGCGACGCGGGCCGATGAGCTCCTCGTGTGTCACGCCGTACTGCTCTTCGATGACGGACTGAACCGTCTGGACGTTGATCTTTTTGGCCGATGTGTCGAAGTACTGGCTGGCGATGGCGTCGATATCGTCAAAGGTGAGCTCTCCGCCCTCGCGCTCGCGGTCGCCCGCCTCGCCGGCGCAGCGCTCGCAAAAGCTCTCGAGTTCGCGGATGTTGGTGCCCGAGACCTCGGCCATGTGTTTAAAGTGTTCGTCGGTCAGGTGCCCGCCGTCGCCCCCATAGGCCGCCAGCAGCGAGTCGTCGCCCGCCTCGGGAGCGGCGACGATGGTGTTCTCGTAATAGCGCTGCAAGATCTTGTATTTCATCTCGTAGCTGGGCTCTGCGACCAGGCAGAGCATGCCGGCGTTGAAGCGGCTGGTCAGACGCTCGTCCATGCTCAGGTCCTTGGGGGCGCGGTCTGCCGCGATGACGACCTTCTTGTTGTTGCGGATGAACTCGTCCATGAGCTGGAAGAAGTAGTCCACGCTCGCGCGCTTGCCGATGATGTTTTGGATGTCATCGATGATGAGCACGTCCACACCGTGGTACGCCTGCATGATGGGGGCGTTGCTCTTCTTTTGGCGGTCGAACTCGGTCATCAGGTCGTCCAGATATGCCTGGGAGTTGGCATACTTGACCTTGATCTCGGGCGACTTCTCGGCGAGCTCGTTTTTGATGGCAAGCAGCAGGTGCGTCTTGCCCAGGCCCGATTTGCCGTAGATGAACAGTGATGTGCATGTGCCGCGCTCGTCCGCGAGGGCGGCAAACTTGAGCGCCGAGCGATAGGCATGGCTGTTCTCGGGGCCGTAGACAAAGTTCTCAAAGGTAAATTTTGAGTTCGCGGCGAGCGGGGCTCCATCCGTATTCTGCTCGGCCGGCACGGTTGGTGCTGGCATGGGTGAAGCGGGGGCCGCAGCTTGCGTGGATTTAGTCGGCGCTCCGCCCTTCATCTGGTTCATCATGCGGCGAAAATCGTCGGCCGAGAGCGTGTTCTTGATTGCAATGCCCGAATCCGCGCCCGCCGCTGCGTCGTGAGCGATGGGCATGTGCGTGACGGGTGCGTTCGTTGACGTCGCCGCCGCGGTCGGCAACGGCGCCATGGTTTCACGGGAAACATCGCTGTGCTGGTGCTCGATTGTCGGCACGTCGCTTGCGGAGGCTGGTACCGTCGGGGAAGCAGCGGGAGCCGTGGCGGGCGCCGTCGCGGCAGCGGATTCCGTCGCGGCGCCTTGCGGCGCCACGATGTCGAGCGCAATCGGTGCAAAGGCGATTTCTTCCAGATAAGCCTCAATAGTCGGCTGATGCTTTTTGAGCTGCGCGATGGCAAAGCGCGAGGGGGCCTCGATCGTGAGCGTATCTTCGGTCAGGCTTATGGCACGCGATTGCCCCAGCATGTTGATGAGGCGTGCATCTTGGCCGTCGCGCTGGCAAAAGGCGATGGCATCCCCCAGGATGATGCTTGCTTCCTCGTCCACTGTCTCTCCCGTTCTTTAGCTCTGAGCTCGCACGCGAGCGGCGCCGAGTTCGGTCAGATGGTATTTCTGGCCATGCTTGATGACCAAGCCGGCCTGCGCCAAGTCATTGAGCGTGCGTGACCAAGTGGGGGCCGAGTTTCCAAACGCCCTCGCAAGATCGGTTGCGCCGCACGCTTGATTTTGCGCCAGATAGCCCAGCGCGGCGTTGCCGCGATCGCTTACGAACACGTCCGGTTGTGGCTGCGCATGCTGATTTACTGCATTAGGATACATCATTTGAGCTGCTGGTTGTTGAGAACTCTGCATCGGCGGCATTTGCTGTTGAAAACTTTGAGGCCACTGTTGGTAAGGCTGCGGAGGCGTCTGCTGGGCCCAGGGGTTGTACTGCTGCTGCGGCATCTGCTGGTACGGCTGCTGATATCTCTGCTGGTACTGCTGCGGGAACTGCTGGCCATACCCCAGTGGCGGCATCTGCTGATATAGATATCCCTGTTGGTACGGCTGATAGCCCATTTGCTGGCCACCCGGCGCCCCCGTCGCCTGCTGCATTGCTGCTGCATCCTGATCAGCCAGCGGCATGGCCTCTGGCATGTTTGGCGGCATCGACATAGATGCCGCCTGGGGCTCTTGTGTGGGAAGCATTCCGGGCTGCTGCATCTGTCCCACGGGGGGCTGCATCTGCTGCGTTGCCACGGGCTGCTGCGCAAAAGCTCCCGGCAGGGGATATGTGGGCTGCTCCGTCTCGGGCCGCACGGCAGCGCCGCGTCCGCCGGCACGCTCGATTTCCTGCACGCGTTTAGGGTTCAGGCTTACCGTAACCACGGTGCCGTTGCCCATGTTGTCCTCGATGGATACGGCACCGCCGGCGTTTTCCAAATACTCCTGCACCATGGGAAACCCTGCTCCGGTTCCACGGATATAGCGCTTCATCTTGCTGTTTGCGCTGGTAACGCCAAAGTCGAAAGCACGTTCCTTGTCGTCGATGCCGGGTCCTTGGTCAGCAAAGCGGATGGTGTCTCCGCCGTCCAGAATCGAGATGATGGGCTCGGCAAAGTGTGCGTGGATAAAGTTTTCGACAATCTCGCGGATGACCATGAGCGAGATATGGCCACCTTGTTCTTTCATGCACTGGTAGACGGTGTTGGTCGTCTCTTCCAAATACGTGCGGACATCTTGCGGATCAATGACGATCACACGCGGTGTCGACAGCATGTCGTCATAGACGGCGATGCGCGCGGCGTACATGGCTTTTGGCGCCTGCGTTGTCGTCTGTTCACCTTCGTCACGCTCTTCGCGCACGCCGGTGATGTGCTCGTTGTCGGGTGCCGGGTCTCCGGAATCGACCATGGTGTAAAAGTCGTCAGACATGCCGCTCGCAATCTTCCAAAAGGTTTCGAACAAATAGTAGCTCACCGTGCAATGTTTCTCATCTTTCGACAAACTTTCAAAACCTGTTGAAAACTTTGGAAAACGGACGAAAAGTTCTCAACATTGCCAACATGACCTGTTGAAAACTCGATGAAATATCGTGAAAAGTTGCCATGCACCGCTAAATCGAACTCGGCTTATGGGGGAACCGTGTGAACTGCGCGACCTTTTACCTTTGATTTCTTGACATTTGAACATTGATTTCCCTACAATCTTCAAGCTCACGTGTCTATATCTGCGTCCGCGCTCCCGCGGACACTCGAAATGCAGCAGGAGGAACTTAAGATGAAGCGTACGTATCAGCCTAATAAGCGTAAGCGTGCCAAGACCCATGGCTTCCGTGCCCGTATGGCCACCAAGGGTGGTCGTGCCGTGCTCGCCCGTCGCCGCGCCAAGGGCCGCAAGCGTCTCACTGTCTAGCAGCGATACACACATCTCGCATGAAGACTATTAAGTCTCGGCAAGATTTCGAGCATGTGTTCAGTCAGGGGCGTCGTTTCAATCACCCTCTGATTCGAATGACCATATGTGAATCGGTTGGCGAAGGCGACTCCGGAAGGGTCGCCTTCGTTGGTGCTAAACGGCTCGGTTGTGCAGTTGTGCGCAACCGTTCTAAGCGTGTGATGCGCGAGGCCGCCCGCAGCTGCGGATTTCCCGTTGCGGGTTATGACATCATCTTGTTCGCAACTCCCAAGACGAGGGTTTCCTCGCCGCAGGAGATGGACAAGGCATTGCGTTCGCTTGTGAAACGCGCCGGCGTTGCCGGGGAGGAGCGATGAGCAATCACGTTTTGCGACGTGTTGCCATCGCTCCTATTCGCATATATCAACAGGTTATTTCGCCCTTATTGCCTGACGCCTGCATTTATTACCCAACGTGCTCGCAATACGCCGTCCAGGCGATTGAGAAGTACGGTGTTTTGAGAGGCTGCTGGCTTGCCGTGAGGCGCATCGCTCGCTGCAATCCCCTGCACGTCGGCGGTTATGACCCTGTGCCCTAGCGGGCACTCGCTATCGGAGGAAAACTTACATGTGGGATTGGATCGTTAACATCCTTTTCGAGCTGCTCAAGCTCATCCAGACCTTTGCGGTCGACTGGGGCCTGTCCATCATCATCCTGGTGGTCATCATCCGTCTGCTGCTGACGCCGCTTATGCTCAAGTCGACCAAGTCGACGGCTCGCATGCAGGTGCTGCAGCCCAAGATGCTCGAGATCCAGGAGCGCTATGCCGACGATCCTCAGCGTCAGGCCGAGGAGATGCAGAAGTTCTACAGCGAGAACAAGTTCAACCCCATGGCTGGTTGTCTGCCGCTGTTGATCCAGATGCCTGTCCTGTTTGCCCTGTTTACGCTGCTGCGTAACCTGCCGCAGTACTTTAACGACGGCACGTTCTCGTTCTTCAACATCCTGCCCGACCTGACCACCACGCCGAGCGCTTCCTTTGCCGATGGCTTTATGGTTGCGCTGCCTGCGCTGGTCTGCCTGATTCTGTTCGCCGTCCTGACCCTGATTCCGCAGCTCTATATGTCGCGCAACCAGACCGGCCAGCAGGCTCAGAGCATGCGTATGATGGCTGTTGTCATGACGGTCATGATGCTTTGGATGGGCTGGAGCCTTCCCGTTGGTGTTCTGCTGTACTACGACGTCTCGTCTGCTTGGCAGGTTATCCAGCAGATTTTTGTGACGCAGAAGGTTATCGAGAAGGCCAAGGCCGATGAGGAGGAGCGTCTTAAGAACGCGCCGCTGCAGGTTGAGGTCACTCGTCGCGAGAAGAAGCCGCGCCCGCACAAGAAGAAGTAGTGGGATATCAATCTTATTTAGGTACCTAACTTTTGGAGTACGTTATGTCTGAAGAGATCATCGAGGATATGCTTGAGGAGGTTGCCCCGCAGGTCGCAGGCGATTATCCCGAGATTGCACAGCGCTACAAGGCTGGTGAAGAGCTGACCGATGAGGAGCTCGACACCATTGCCGATGTTGCGATTTCCATCCTGCGTTCCATCCTTTCGCACTTCGATGCCGCCAACTCTCCTATTGATGAGTATGAGGGCGACGAGGGTGAGCTGATTCTGGATGTAACGGCTCCCGACCTTGCTGTTCTCATTGGCCGTCATGGTCGCACTCTTGATGCTCTTCAGGTAATGTTCTCTTTGCTGGTGAGTCGCAAGCTTGGCTTTAGGTATCCGGTTGTAGTGGACGTCGAGGGATACAAGAGCCGCCGCCAGGACAAGGTCGCCTCCATGGCTCAGTCTGCTGCCGAGCGTGCCATCCGCACTCATAAGAGTGTTTCGCTTCCGCCCATGAATGCCTACGAGCGCCGACTGGTTCACATTGCACTTCGTGGCAATGATGCCGTCGATACTCATTCTGAGGGTTCTGACCCTGATCGCCATGTGGTGATTGTTGCTCGATAATCTACTCGAGCTTATGCTAAGGGGACGTGGTTTCCACGTCCCCTTTTTTTGTCAAAAGTTCTCGATACACTAATTTTTGTCAGAAAGGAGCTTTCGTTGTTAGTACTTACTGATCAGCAAGCTGACGAGATGTTGAGTCGTCTAACTTCCTATTGCAAAGAGTATTCCTTGAGCGTAACTGATGTTGAGCTGAGGAAATGTATCCAGCATTTGGATTTGGTTCTGGAAACAAATAAGACAACGAATCTTACCCGTATCCTTAACGTAGAAGATGCTGCGGTACTTCATATCCTCGACTCACTTGTTTTGCTCCCCTATATCAATAAGGCTCCTGAGGGAGCTTTGCTCGATATGGGAACAGGTGCGGGCTTCCCTGGTATTCCTTTAACCATAACCGCGCATCGTAAAGCTACTTATATTGACTCTGTTGGCAAGAAGGTTGATGCTGTTAATTCTTTTGTTCATGCTCTTGGATTGAAACGTGCTCATGCGGTTCATGATCGTCTTGAAGAATATGCTCGAAGCCATAAGAAGCAGTTCTCTGTTGTAACCGCCCGCGCACTGGCCCCTCTACCGATACTTGTTGAGTATGCGGCTCCGTACCTCAAGGATGGAGGGCTATTTGTTATCACCAAGGGCAATCCTTCGGATGAGGAGCTTGCTTCTGGCATGTCAGCCGCAAAGATTTGCGGCTTCACTTTGCTTCTGAATGACGCTATCGATTTGCCTGAGGGCCTGGGCCACAGGGAGTTTATTGTTCTTAAGAAGAGTCATCCAGCATCCGTTTCATTGCCTCGTGCAAATGGCATGGCAAAGAAGAATCCGCTTGCCTAGATGTTTCACGTGAAACATAATGGATACTAACAACTTGCAGTGTTTCACGTGAAACATGGCGGTTGATATCGAATCGGAATGTTTCACGTGAAACATCCTCCGTTTGACAGCTTTAATACACACCAGGAGGGACCGTGGGATTTCGCGACGTTAAGCGTTCTAAGAGCGCAAAAGACACGCGTATCATTGCAATCATCAATCAAAAAGGCGGCGTCGGCAAGTCAACGACGGCTGTAAACCTTGCAGCAGCACTGGGTGAGCAGGGTCGTAAGACGCTGGTTGTCGATTTTGATCCGCAGGGAAACAGCACCAGTGGATTCGGAATTGAAAAAGAAGACCTTGATCACTGCATCTATGATGCATTGCTGAATGATGTGCCGGCAGAATCGCTTATCCTTGATACAAATTGCAAAAAGGTATTCGTAATTCCGGCAACAATTCAGCTTGCAGGCGCCGAAATTGAGCTCGTAAGCGCAATTGCTCGTGAAACCCGCCTCAAAGATTTGCTTGAGCCGATTCAGGACGAGTTCGATTTTATTTTCATTGACTGTCCTCCTTCGCTCGGCTTGCTTACCATCAACGCCTTGACCGCAGCAGACAGCGTTTTGATTCCAATCCAGTGCGAGTATTACGCACTCGAGGGCGTTACGAAGCTGCTTGAGTCAATGAAGATGGTCAAATCACGTCTGAACAAGGGTTTAGACACCTATGGTGTGCTTATGACCATGTATGACTCGCGTACTTCTCTGTCGAATCAGGTTGTTGAGGAGGTTCAATCGTACTTTGGTGACAAGGCGTTTAAGACGCTGATCCCCCGTACGGTCAAAATCTCCGAAGCTCCGTCTTTTGGAGAGCCGGTAATTACCTATGCACCTCAAAATAAGGGTGCAAAAGCATATATGAACCTTGCAAAAGAGGTGATCAAGCGTGCCTAGTGTAAAGAAACGTGGCGGATTGGGACGTGGACTCAATGCTTTGGTCTCAGAGGCCGAGTATGAGACCGGTGGTTCGGCTGCATCGGCTTCAAATGCCACATCTGAAACAAAGCTACCTATTGAGGATATCGTTCCCAACCCAAATCAGCCACGAATTCACTTTAACGAAACTGAACTTCGCGAGTTGAGCGAGTCAATCCAAGAACATGGCGTTTTGCAGCCACTTTTGGTTCGCAAACATGGAAACGGCTATGAGATCATCGCTGGTGAGCGTCGTTACCAAGCGTCAAAGCTTGCAGGTCTTGAGGAGCTGCCTGTCATCATTAAAGATGCTAATGATGAAGAGATGCTTGCTCTTGCACTTATCGAAAACCTTCAGCGTTCTGATCTGAATCCTGTCGAAGAGGCTAAGGGCTATCGCCAGCTCATAGATGCCAGCGGTATGACCCAGGAGGCATTGTCAAAGGCTGTAAGCAAGTCACGCTCTGCAATTACAAACTCGCTACGCCTTCTTGATCTTCCCGAAGTTGTTCAGCAGATGATATTTGAGGGCAAACTTACTGCTGGTCATGCACGTGCGATTCTTGCAGTTCCCTATGAGGATGCTCGAATTCGACTTGCTGAGAAGGTTGTTGCAGAGGGCCTTTCCGTAAGAGCGACAGAAAATCTTGCTCCGTTGTTTTCTGCCGGAGAGACACCTAAGACTCCGAGGCCTGCAACGCCTCAGTCTTTTAAAAAGGCTGCCCGCGTGCTTCGTCAGGTTTTTAATACCAACGTGCGTGTGAAGAGCTCGCGAGGAAAGAATAAGATTGAGATTGAGTTTAAAGACGAGGAAGAGCTCTCTCGTATTCTTGGCGAAATGATTCAGTTTGATCAAGGAGGCCAAGATGAGGAATAGGATTTTAACTGCGATTGAATTGGCGACGACTGTCGCGGTTGGTGCCTTTGCTGGCTATAAGATCGCGACAGACGATGAGCTTCGAGGTCGTTTGCTTCGTAGCGCGCAAGATATTGTCGATACATCCAAGAAGAAAATGGATGTTATGACAGAAGATGTTGCCATGCGCACTGCTCAGGTAATGAAGAATCCCAAGATTAATCAAGGTTGGGTTAGCAACCAATGGGAAAATGTAGGCTATTAGGTACCTAACAATTACTTAGCATATTTTGAGGGGTTCTTGTCTGATTCACGAGGCAAGGACCCCTTATTTTGGCCGTAAAAAATGGGACAGGTAGCAGCTGATTCAAAATTAAGGCCAATAAATGAAACGGCCCCGGTTGCATATCTTGCAACCGGGGCCGTTCGATGTTTCACATGAAACGTTTTGGGGTGCGACTCCCCTATGCGTGCTTCTGAACTTTGAAGCGCTGCTTCAGCTGTCCGCAAGCGGCGTCAATATCGTTACCACGGGAGTTACGAATCGTGGTCTCGATGCCACGAGACTCAAGGCGACGCTGAAGATCCTCAACCTTATGAATCGGCGATGGCTTGAGCGGGCTGCCCTCGATGTCGTTAAGCTGGATCAGGTTAACGTGGCACAACGTTCCTTCGCAGAAGTCGCAGAGCGCCTGCATCTCGGGATTCGTATCGTTGACGCCTTCAATCATGGCATACTCATAAGTCGGGCGGCGGCCAGTCTTCTCGGTGTAGAGCTGAAGCGCCTCGTGAAGGCGAAGCAGCGTGTACTTCTTAACGCCGGGCATGAGCTTGTTGCGCGTCGACTGGATGGCGGAATGCAGGGAAACGGCAAGCGTGAACTGCTCGGGGATGTCGGCAAATTTGCGAATACCGGGAATAACGCCGCTGGTAGAGACGGTGAGATGACGAGCGCCGATACCGATGCCATCGGGGTCGTTGAGGATTCGCAGCGCCTTGAGAACCTCGTCGTAGTTGGCAAACGGCTCACCCTGGCCCATGAAGACAACGCTCGTGGCGCGCTCGCCAAAGTCGTTGGATACATGAAGTGCCTGGTCGACGATCTCTTGAGCGGTCAGCGAGCGCTTGAGGCCGTTGAGACCGGTAGCGCAAAAGGCGCAGCCCATGCCGCAGCCTGCCTGGGTGGAAACGCAGACGGAAAGCTTGTTACGACGGGGCATACCGACAGTCTCGACGGAAACGCCGTCGTGGTACTCGAGCAGATACTTACGAGAGCCATCTTTGGAAACCTGCTTGGTTAGTTCAGTCGGCGTGTCAAAGGCAAAAGCCTCTTTAAGCTGCTCGCGGAAAGCCTTGGGAAGGTTGGTCATATCGTCAAACGAACAAACGTTCTTCTCGAAGACCCATTCGATGAGCTGCTTCGCGCGGAAGGCGGGCTGGCCAAGTTCGGCCACGAGCTCGCGAATATCGTTTTGGCTCAAGTCGCGAATGTCCTGAGATTTAGTCCTGGGATTCATGGAAGCCTTTCGATTTTGGGGAAACGTAGAGGGTATCGCTACAATATGGTATCAGCTGCAGAAATTATAGAGGAGGAGTCTGCCCATGCCGGGTAAAAGCCTAGAGAACATGCACGTAGCGGTCTTGGCGGGCGGTCATTCCGCCGAGCGCGAGATCTCGCTCAATTCGGGAAAGAACGTTGTGGTGGCACTGAAGGAAGCCGGCTACACCTCGGTGGATCTGCTCGACACGGCCGCTGATGATTTTATGGTAACCATGGCGACCGGCGGCTTTGATGTGGCGTTTATCGCCATGCACGGTGCCGGCGGCGAGGATGGCGCCATGCAGGGTGCCATGGAGACCCTGGGTATCCCCTACACGGCCTCGGGCGTGCTTGCCAGCGCCTGCGGTGCCGACAAGGAAGTCTCTAAGCTCCTGTACGCCAAGGCGGGCATTCCCATTGCCCCCGGCCTTGCGCTCGAGGTGGGCGATGAAGTCGATATCGATCATATCGTCGAGGTCTGTGGCGAGCGCTGCTTTGTGAAGCCGGCCGTCAACGGTTCCAGCTATGGCATTTCCCTGGTCCATGAGCCCTCCGAGCTGCCCGCGGCAATCGCCAAGGCGTTTGAGTACGGCGACAAAGTGCTGGTCGAGAAGTGCATCGAGGGTACCGAGATCACCGTCGGCGTATACGGCGAAGATGACGTGCGCGCTCTGCCGATTGTCGAGATTCGTAAGCCCGAGGACTGCGAGTTCTACGATCTGGACGTGAAATATGTCGACCCTACGGACATCCATCGCATTCCGGCGCAGATTTCACCCGAGAACTACGCTCGTGCCCAGGAGCTTGCCTGTGCCGCTCACAAGGCCCTCGGGTGCCTGGGTATCTCGCGCAGCGACTTTATCGTGAGCGAGGACGGCCCCGTTATCCTCGAGACCAATACCATTCCCGGCATGACCGATACGTCGCTGTATCCGGATGAGATCCGCCACACCGACGACATGACGTTCCCGCAGGTCTGTGACAGTCTGATCCGTATGGGTCTTCGTCGAGCGGGCATTGCATGCTAATCGAGGACGCGGTTTCGTCAGGAACGCCGCAGTTTGTCATCGACTCCTATGCCACGCTAGCCGAACGCGCCAAAACGCAGTCCTTCGGCCTCATCGAGGAAGATGTGATTGTCCTCGATACCGAGACCACGGGTCTTTCGGTGCAGGACAACGAGCTGATCGAGATCTCGGCGGCCCGTCTTTCGGGCCGCGAGGTTATCGACCGCTTCGATACCTTCGTGCATCCCAAGCAGCTGATTCCTGCCGAGATTACCGAGCTCACGAGCATTACAAATGCCGATGTGGCAGATGCCCCGTCGGCCGTTGAGGCCGTCGCCGCCCTCGCCGATTTTGTCGGTGGTTGCCCGGTGATTGCACATAACGCCACGTTCGACCGCTCGTTTATCGAGTCGGTCAAAGGCGGCGTCAATGTGAGCGATATTTGGATCGATTCGCTGGCGCTGTCGCGAATCGCGCTTCCGCGCCTGGCCTCGCACAAGCTGTCTTTTATGGCCGATCTGTTTGGCTGTGACTCGGTATCACACCGTGCCAATGCCGACGTCGACGCCCTGTGTGGCGTATGGCGCGTGTTGCTTGTGGCACTCACCGACTTGCCCCAGGGCCTCATGGCGCGCCTAGCCGACATGCATCCGGATGTGCCTTGGTCCTATCGTCCTATCTTCTCATTCTTGGCAGGGCAGAACCCTGGTTCTATCTTCTCTCTCAGCGCCGCTCGTACTGACGTTCTCAAGGCCGATCGCGCCGTCGATCGGGTGGACGCCGACGAACTGCCGGTCCTCAAGATGCCGAGTCGTGAGGAGATTGAGGCAGACTATGCGCCAGGTGGCCTGGTCAATCGCATGTATCCCACTTACGAGCCGCGTGATGAGCAGATCGCGATGGCGCTCGAGGTCCGCGATGCGCTGGTCACGGGCACTCATCGTGTAATTGAGGCGGGCACAGGCGTCGGCAAATCGATGGCCTATCTGGTGCCTTTTGCCGAGGCGGCACGCCGTAACAACATCACGGTTGGTATTGCGACCAAATCGAACAATCTTGCAGACCAGCTCATGTACCATGAGCTGCCAAAACTTGCCGAGCAACTGGACGGTGGTCTGTCATTTTGCGCTCTCAAGGGCTATGACCACTATCCGTGCCTGCGCAAGCTTGAGCGCATGAGCCGAGGCCAGGTCGAGATTACCACCAAGCGCGATCCGGCGGACACGCTCACGGCGGTCGCGGTCATTATGGCGTACGTCTGCCAATCAGCCGATGGCGACCTCGACTCGCTTGGCATTCGGTGGCGCAGCGTCAACCGCCCCGACTTTACGACGGCCTCGCGCGAGTGTGCTCGCCGCCTCTGCCCGTTTTTCCCTGATAAATGTTTGGTCCACGGCGCTCGCCGTCGTGCGGCGCATGCCGATGTGGTGGTCACCAACCATTCCCTGCTGTTCCGCAATGTTGCGGCCGAGGGCAGGATTTTGCCTCCGATTCGTCATTGGGTAATCGACGAGGCTCATTCTATCGAGCGCGAGGCGCGCCGTCAGTGGGCGCGCGTGGTGTCGGCGGACGAATCACGCGTTCTGTTTGAGCGCCTGGGTGGCTCGAGCACCGGTGCGCTAAGCCAGGTCTCCCGTGATTTGGCAACCTCCGAGGGCTCTACGCTCTATTTGGGCCTTACTGCCAAGGCGACGTCGACGGTTGCGCGCGCGAGCATGGCAATCGCCGACGTGTTCGATGGCGTTCGCGAGCTCGGCCGCCGTGCCCGTGGGGGTTATGACAATGCCAATCTATGGATTGGCCCCGAGCTGCGCGAATCTGACGACTGGCATGATTTCTTACCGTCGGCCTACACTGCCATCGACGCATTGGAACAAGCTGACAAGAGCGTCGACGCGCTGGTGCAAGCCGTCGCCGCCGACAAGCCCGAGGTTGTTGTCGACCTGGGTGATATTTCGCGCCGCCTGCACGAGCTGGCCGAGAACCTCAAACTCATCATTGACGGCACCGATGAACACTACGTGTATTCGCTGCAGGTCAATCGCAGGCTGCGTGCCGGCGGAGAGTCAATGACCGCAGAGCGCATCGACATTGGCGAGGCCTTGGCAACCGAGTGGCTGCCCGAGGTTCACACGGCTATCTTTGCCTCGGCGACCATGACGGTGTCCAAAAGCTTTGAACACTTTAACCACGCGGTCGGTCTCGATCGCATCGGTGCTTCAACATCCTCGTCGCTGCACTTGGACTCGAGCTACGACTTCGATTCGAACATGGCTGTAGTCGTTGCGGGCGATATCCCCGATCCGCGCGATCGTGAGAGCTATCTTACGGCGCTCGAGCGCGTGCTGGTCGACGCCCATCTTGCCATGGGCGGATCGGTGCTCACACTGTTCACCAATCGGCGCGACATGGAAGACCTGTACGCCCGCGTTGAGCCCAAGATGGCCCGTGCGGGTCTGGAGCTCAACTGCCAGCAGCGCAACTCATCTCCTCGTCGCCTGCGCGACCGGTTTATCAACGAGCCGACCTCGTCGCTTTTTGCTCTTAAGGCCTTTTGGGAGGGATTCGACGCCAGCGGCGAGACGCTGCGCTGCGTCATCATTCCCAAGCTGCCGTTCTCGAGCCCCACGGACCCGCTCTCGTGCGAGCGCAACCTGCGCGAAGACCGCGCTTGGGCGCGCTATTCGCTGCCCGAGGCGGTGCTCGAGGTCAAGCAGGCGGCCGGCCGCCTTATCCGCTCGTCGACCGATTGCGGCGTGCTGATTCTGGCCGACCCGCGCCTGGTGACGAAGGGCTACGGAAAGAAGTTCTTAACGTCGCTACCCACGAGCTCCTACCAGCGCATCGAATCGGCGCAGATCGGGCACTATCTGCAACTGTGGCGCGCACGCCACGAGCGGCGGCGTTAAAGCGGACAGACGAGGGTTTTTGCCATATCGCACAGACGCTTTGACAGGGCGGGGTCATCCAAGATGTGGATGGCTCCGCCCGCTGCAATTATCTGGCTCAGTAGCCAACGCTCGGAGCCGTAATGCACGGTTACCGTTGCCATGTCTGCCCCGCTGCGCTCGATTAGGGTGATGCCGGCCCAGTCCAGATACTCCGCCATATCGAATGGCATCAAGAGCTTTGCGCTACGCTGCGTCCGAGCAAGGGAATCGTGGAGGGATGTGACGTCCGGTGCATGAGGCACGACGGAGTCTTCCGTCAAGGCGAGTCCCTCGATTTTATCCATGCGATAGGTGCGCTGCTCATCGACCGCGATGTCCCAGGCAATCAGGTATGTTTGGTCGCCGTTTGCCGTAATGCGCAAGGGGTCGACCAGACGCTCACGTGGCCGTGCATCGTCCATCGAGCGATACGAGATGCGGCAGCGAACGCCGTCCTGAATGGCGCAGCTCAGCTGCTGCCAGTGCGACCCGTGGTTGACGGTGTCAAAGACGCGCTGGTTATAGCCGAGCTCTTCGGGTAGAAGAGCATGTCGAATCCGAGCCGCCGCCTGGGGCTCGATCCCCAACGATTCAAGTTCATGGTTGAGCACAGCGCCCTCGGCGGCACTCAGGCGCAGCGGTAGCACACGACCGGCGTCACCGGTGAGGACCACACGCTCGCCGCGGCATTCGCAGATGATGCGTGCGCCCGATTCTCGGTCCGCGAGCGTCGAGACGATCTCGAGAATCTCGTCGAGCGACACCCCCGTGATGTCAAAGCGACTGCAAATCTCGGTTCGTGTCATGCCGCTCTCGCCGGCGGCGTAGAGGGCTTCCATGATGTCGATGGCGCGCGAGAGTCTCTGCTCGCTGGTGAGTTTACGCACGGGCATACTCGTGCACCGTCCTTTCGATGAGGTGGTTCCACGCCTGCTTGAGCGATTTGGGGGCCATGGGCCTCATGCCGTCCATGGCGTGGGCCATGCAAAATGAGGCGGCGGCTTCAAGATCGCGCACGTCAACGGTCCAGGTCCATCCCACATCGGTGTGTGCGAGCTCACCTCGCCCGCGCGTGAGGCCGTTGATCATATCGATCTGCGTCTGAGGGGCGAACGAGAACGTGGCTGCAACGGGCGGTCGGTCGGCAAAATCGAATTCAAAGAACAGATAGTCGTTGAGATTGAAGTTCGCGGGGATGACGTAGGCCTTCGAAGGACGCCAAGCGCGTACGATACGGTCGCAGCGGAATGTCCTGATGTCGTCGGTGACGTTGTCGAGGCCACAGAAGTACGCCACGCCCTCGCGCTCGAACATGCCGTAGACGCAGACGGTACGTTCTTTCTGCTCGCCGCGTCCGTTCTGATATAAAAATCGCAGCGCACAACGCTCGGCAAAGGCGCTCCAAACCGCATCGACGGTGGGAGAGCGGCTGATCGGCGCCTCGTCTACCGTCGTCCTGCCGGTGAGATAGGCAATCTTGGAGCGAATATCGGCAAGCGGTGCGGCAAAAGTGGATGAGCCGGCCGCTAGTGTCTGGTCGATGGCGTTGAGCAGGATATCGGCGTCGTCTGCGGTAATGAGGCCGCCTGCCGCAAACGTGTGCTCGCGGTCGATTGTCCACGAGCTTTCCTCGGTCTCCTGCGCGCCGGTGGGGCGAACCTCCTTGATTAAGATGCCACGCTCGAGCAGTTTGTCACGATCGCGCCGAAACTTGCGCTTATCCGAGTCGATGTTGCCCGAGCCATATCCCAGGTCAGAATCCAAGACGATCTGCTCGGTCGTCAGCGGTTCGGGGGAGCTATTGAGCACAAAGAAAAGATTGAGGATGCGCTGAGCCGTTTTATCGAAACTGGGCTCCGAATTCCCCTTTTTAATTGTCGCGGTCGCGTCGCTTGCCGTCATAGAGTCCTCGCATGAGAAGGTGGTTTGCTGCCATGATTTTAGTCCGATATGGAGATTAGGCTATATCCTTGTCCGCTCGGGGCGTTAAGATGGCCCGAATTCGGTCGTTTGCGCTCGCTCGGGGTATACTTTCGACTATATACGGTTCTAATGTGCATGCATTGGGCCTATTTGTCGGATTATGGATGTGGAGCGCACATGGCGAACACCCAGAACTATATTAACCACCTGCTGCAGAACACCGGCATTACGCCGGCATGCAGCGAAGAAGAGCGCTTGGCTGCCGAAGATATCGCTCAGATCTTCCGCAACCACGGCTTTGACCCCGAGGTTCAGGAGTTCAATGCCCCGGCGCCCAGTAGGTTGGCATTTGCCGTTACCGGTATTCTTGCGTTTGCCGGCGCCCTGCTGATGGGCATCGGCGGCGGTATCGGCTTGGTCGGCACCTTGCTGGCTATTGTCGGTGCCGTGCTCTACGTGCTCGAGCGCACAGGGCATCCCGTGGTTTCGCGCCTGGGCAAGACGGGCGTGAGCCAAAATGTCATCGCCTACCACAAGGCCTCGGGCCCGCTCGCGTCTCCGCGCAACCGCCCGGTGGTCGTTGTCGCACACTACGACTCTCCCCGTGCTGAGCTGCTCGCCCGCGAGCCCTATGCTTCGTATCGTGCGCTCATCGCCAAGCTGTTGTCCGTTGCCACGGTTGCCCCCGCTGCCGTTGCCATCCTGCGCATCCTGCCGCTCCCCGGCGCGCTCAAGGTTCTGCTGTGGATTGTCGCGATCCTCGCTTCCCTCGTTGCGCTTGCCAACGCGGCAAACATCATCTCTAACCGCCACATTCTTCCCTATACGTCCGGCGCGGTGTGCAACAAGTCTTCTGTCGCCGCTATGCTCGGCGTTATGGACAACGTTGCTCCCTTCCAGGGCGAAAACGAGTTTCCCGACGATGTTCCGTTCGATACCTATTTTGGGGAGCAGAAGCGTCGTGCCGAGGAAATGGCGCGCGCAGCGGCGGAATATGCCGCGGCCCAGCAGCAAAACGACTACGGCAACACCATCGAGTATGAAGAGCCTACCTACGCCGAGGACGAATTCGGTCAGCCGATTGCTCCCGACGCTCAGACCGAGCCCGAACAGGGTGAGGCTTTCGACGAGCAGATCGAGGGCTTTGAGGGTGCATCTGCCGACGAGACGCTGATCGGCGCTATCGTGCCCGAGGATCAGAATCAGGCTGTCCAGGCCGAAGAGTTCAATGACGAGGTTCCCGCTGCCGAGTCGGCGGAGGAACCTGCCGCGGTCGAGCCCGAGCCCAAGCTCTATCGCAACGCCGCCGGCAACATCCGCTTTGGTTCGGATGCCATCCGTGCGCTCGGAATGCTTCCCGAGTCCTGCACGCTCGATTACGAGGAGGGCGAGGAGCCGACGTTTGAGCCCGAGCCTGCGCCCGTTGTCACTGTGGATGATGAGTCTGCCGCGGTTACCGCTGCCGTTGCCGAGCCCGAGGCGGTGTCCGCGATCGATCCCGCGGCAGGACTGGACATTTTGGCTCCCGCCGCGCCGGCACAAGACGTTGCGGACGAGTCTGACGACGATTACGTTGAACAGCCGAGGCGCGTGTCTTACGAGAGCGATACTGATTTCTCGGCCGAGATTCCCGCGGCAACGCCCCATGCCGATATTGCATCCGCGTTCTCTTCGATTGGCGCCAGCGCTTCCAACTTCTTTAAGGGTGCGCTTGCAAAGGGCAAGAAATTTGTCGACGATTTCGAGGAGAAGCGCGCTGCCGCACGCGAGGCTGCCGAGCAGGAGGCTATCGCTCAGCAGCAGGCAGCCGAGGCGGCACGTGAGCTCGCGGCGCAAGAGTTCGAGCAGAACGAGGCTGTGCAGTCCGTGCCCGTCGACGCCGCCGAAGCTACAACGTCCTTTGAGTCCCAGCAACCGACGTCCGCGGATGTTGTTGAGGCAACAACGTCTTTCGAGGCTCAGCAGCACGTCGATAGCACCATGTCGTTTGATGCCGCGAAGTTCGATTCCACGATAACGTTTGAAAAGCAGGGCACCGCGATTGCCGAGTCCCTTCCTGTTTCCGATGAACAGGGCGACGCGGTGGACGATGACGAGCCCATTGATGCTGCCGAGGACGAGCCCGTCGAGGCCAACTCTGGCGAAGAGCAATACGCGGCAGCCGATCAAGGTGATTCGACCGAGGCCGAGCAGGAGGAAGTGTCTGTGGTTTCCGAGACTCTCGAAACGGATGAGTCGAGGCCTTACTCCACGCAGATTTTCACCATGCCGACCCCGAGTGGTTCCGGTGCCACGGTTGCCGATGTCGCTCCCACCCAGGACGAAACGGTCGATTCCCTTATGGCCCAGATTTCCTCCCAAGCATCGCCGCGTCCGCAGATGAATGTTCCCGATCCGGCGTCGGCACCGTCGCCTGCACCTTCCTCGTCTCCGCTGGCTTCGGTCCCCGATCCGTCGCTGCCGTCTATGAAGCAGGCAAACGTTGCGTCTCGCACGTCGCTGTTCGACCTTCCCGATCCCTCTGCCCAGGTCAACGACCCCTTTGCTACCGCCCAAGGTCCCGAACCCACATCGGCACCCGTTGCGCCTCCTATGCCCGTTGCGCCGGGCGCGCAGCCGATCGAGACCATTCCAGCTCCCGCCCCGGCGGCACCCAAGTCTCGTAAGCGCGGCCTGGGTGGTCTGTTCGGCCGTAAAAAGAAAAACGAGCAGGACAGCATGAGTGACTGGCTGGGCGTCGAAGACGATTACGATGCCAAGAAGTCCGGTCGCGGTATCGGTTCGTGGGATAACTTCGAGGACGATAACGATGGCTGGAAGGGTGGCGCTACGTCTTCCGATGGCGCTTCTTCCGAAGATATGCTCTCGGCTGTCGCCTCTATGGGCGATGATGAGCTGCTCGGTCACGATATCTGGTTTGTGGCAACGGGCGCCTCGGATTGTGATGGCGCCGGCATGAAGGCCTTCTTGGCTTCGCATCGCGATAAGCTCCGCGGCGTATTCTTTATCAATCTTGAATCCGTCGGCGCCGGTAGGCTTTCGGTTGTGACGGTCGAGGGCGAACAACAACTGCTCAAGGGCGATCGCCGCATCATGAACCTGGTCAGCAAGGTCTGCAAGTCGTTCCATGTCGATTGTGGCGCGCTCGAGATGCCCTATGCCAAGACCGATGCCTATGCCGCGCTCGAGGCGAGCCGCCGAGCCCTTACCATCGCCGGCGTGGACGGCACGCGTCTGGCTTGCGCTCGTACCTGGGACGACCTGCCCCACAATGTCAACCCGACGAACATTGCTACGGTATCCGAGGTCGTGACCGAGGTTATCCGCCGTTCGTAGACGGAGCTCTAAGGAGTCAACGTGTTTTCGTATATTAAGCGCCATTGGCCTGTCTACGTGATTTTGACCTTGATTGCCATTGCGTTAGGATTTGGGGCTGCCTACATCGTGGGCGCAAAGGGCTCGACCCCCGCCTCCGCAATCAGCGAAGAGGTGGAGCAAGAACAGAGTACGGGTGCCGATGGGATTCCTGAGTCCGAGCAAGCAATCGTTGATGGTGGATCTTCGTCTGCAGAGTAGATACGGCGATTTACATGATTGAAAGCGGGCGAGCCGGGGGACTGGCTCGCCCGCTTTTTGATCGCGCTAGCGCTTCTTTGGGATCGACCTAAGGCGAGCGAACCATAGGGCTGCGGCACCCGAGGTCAGGAACGCGGTGATGCAAGCGGCGATGGGAACTGCTCCTGTTGCCGGTAGGTCCTGCGGTAGGGTACAGCGTTGAATGACACAGTCCTCGTCATGTGACTCAAGTTTATCGCCGCCGCCGTTGCGGCAAAGATCGACGCGTGCGCTGTTGGTGAGTGCAGTTTGGGGCGTATAAGCCGACGTTGCCTGCATGTGCACGACTGCGCCCCGAGCGTCTGTGCCAAGGATTGCTTTGGCATCGTCAAGGTCGTCGTGCTCATCTTTGAGATCATCGCGGGTCCAAGAATCCGCATCGCTTCGAGTCGTAAAGTCGGCGGCTACCGCACCGTATTCAATTCGAATGCCCGTTACGACGGTATTGGACGCAAGGTCGAGTTCTTTCGCCTCGAGTGTGGTGGATTCCGTGGTCGAGACATCCGCCTTCCAGAGGTGCCAGCCGTCGTAATCGACGAGGCGGCAATCCTCACCCAGACTCTCCCTTACTTCGTCGGACTCAAGCCAAGGATTTTCGTGCCCATCGTCAAGTGTCGCGTTTGCCGGCTCATCGACGTCTGTCGAGTCCAACGGCGTCGTGCGATACCACACGTTGCACAGACCATTGAGGTCGCCGATGGCGACGGGGGTTTCGATTGAGACGAATCTCGCCGTATCGTCCTCGGCACACTCAAGATCATCGGTAATTGTGAACTCATCAACCCAGGTAGTTGAATCGTTTCGAGCGTCGATGGTATAGGAGAAAAGCCCATCCGTATTGGTTTGCATCGCGGCACGGTTTTTACCATCGCCGTTAGCCAACAGGCCCTTTTCGATAGGTTGGACAAGTTCCTGACGCTTGTCGACCTGCCCCTTGATCTCGATGGGCGCATCCTTCATCGCGACGGATTGGACTTCTCCCGTATCCTTTATTTCAAACGTTATCTCCTCGGCAAGGTCATAGGTCCGCGGAGACATCATTTCGCGCAACGAGTAGGTGCCGGGTGCAAGATGTTCGACGCGGTGTGGCTTGTCGGATGAGGTCCAGGAGTCTATTTCGGTTTTATCGGGACCATATAAGGTGAGCTGTGCGCCTTCCACTTCCTGCTCACCGCTTGCATCGACCTTGGAGATATCAACCTTGGTGTAATCGTCGGATACGTTAAGCCGTGCTTCTACAACGGGTGTTTTCTGGTCGGCATAAGTAAGGTCGACAATATGGGTTGTCCGATCGAGCAAGAAGCCTGCCGGCGCTTGAGTCTCGACAACCTCGTAGCGTGCGGTGCCAAGTCCCAGCGGGAGGTTGTCCGCGCGTGCTTCTCCAGTTTCATCCGTCGTGATGGTAGCGACAGTCTCACCGTCGAGCGCGGCAATGCTACCGTCGGGGCGCACGATATCACTCGAGGCACGGATCTCAAAGACGGCGCCCGCGAGGCTGCTGCCGTCTATGGCATCGGTTTTAACGATCCTGATGTTTCCGGTCGCGGCGTGGTCATAATACGAGGCGATTGCAACGGGCGTTAGGTTCATGTCGGCGGGTATGTTTACCTCGATCTCCTCGCCGACAAGATAGGGCTCTTTGGCCGAGGTTTCGCGTACATAATAGGTGCCCGGCACGAGCGATTCGGGCAGTGTGACGGTCCCGGTCGCGTCAGTCGTAAAGGTGTCCATTACGTTATGTGCTGGATACCAGCAAGTTTGTGAGACAGGTTCGTGATTGCTGTCTAGGAGTTGGAAGGTGAATCCGGCTAGTGGAACAGAAGCGCCTGTTTGGGCATCGCGTTTTACAATCTGGAGATGCGTCGACAGCGCGTGGTTGTCCACGATATATTGAAGCTCGGCGCCGTTGGAAATCTGATTGGCCCCGACGGTCCATTCCCCTGCACGTTTAAAACCCTCGGGGACGGTTTCCGGAACCTCGCGAATCGTGTAGCCGGCACGGTCGTATGGGACAGCTCCGTGGACACCGGCGGGTCGCTTGCCTGTGCCGAACCATGCTTCGGGCTGATCTTTGGTGGAGACAAAGCCATAGATGTTTGTGGTCAGTGTGCCAACAACCTGCTGAGAACTGTTGCTGACAACCTCAAAGACAACACCACCCGCCGGTTGCTCCAGGCCGGATTGGTCGCTATTGCCGTAATCCTTGAATTTGGAAATCTCAAGGTCAAACGCAATGGGGATATCGGAAATGCGAGATTCGATCTCGACCACGCCTGAATCGCCGAGCTGGTCGGCTCCAACGGTATAGGTCCAGCTGTCGTTGGATGGCAGGTAGCCCTCGGGGGCTTTTGATTCGTAGATGGTAAAGGTTCCTAAGGGGACATCGGCGAGGGTGGCCCGACCGCTTTCGTCGGTCGTGAGGATTTGCGCCCATCCAGGGGTTGATTGCGACACACACGTGAACTCTGCTCCTGCGAGTGAAGAGCCTACCTGGGGGCCGGCATTCGTCGCGGTATCGAGTTTTACGATACGCAGGTTGATGGTGCCGGGCTGTTCATCAATGGCGACCCGCCCGCCGTCATTCCCCGTGGTAAAGGCGATGCGATCGTGGCGGGGGACATAGCCGGCCGGCGCCTTCGTTTCAACTAGGTAGTATGCCGTGTTGGGCAGAAGTGTTGCTTGCGCCCGACCGTTGCTGTCCATCTGGATGGTGCCGACATGCGCGCCGCTGGCGCTCTCAAAAATATCGAATGTTGCCCCGTCAAACTGATAAGTATTGTTTCCGCTGGTAATGGCGGCGTTTGCAGACTGTTTTTTGAAGGAAGCAGAGACCGCCGGCAGTACATAGAGCATGTCCTGACGTTTGCTGCCGCCCGATACGGCTCCTAGATAGCGTCGCGCGCGGTGCGGAGCGGCTTTGATGCTTCCTGATTTTGCGCTGTCGTGGAGCCACCGCGCCGCCGCCACGACTTCATTGTCAGTGGTAAAGTGCCCACTCTTGGTTTTGCCCTGAGCGGTCGTGTAAGAGTAAGTACCGTCGACATGGGTAGTGCCGTTGAGCATCCATACGGCAAGCTGGGTCGCGGCGCGGGCGCGATCGGGTGAAAGATGGTAACCGCCAAACGACGTGGCGGTAGGATATCCGTGACAAACGATTGCCGCGAACTCGTCGTCGAGCCACACCCAGCCTTGATCAAAGTTGAGCCATGGGCCGCCCGGCTTGGTGGGGCCGGGGCGCTCCTGGTTCATGCAGTAGGCAACCGAGGCGTCTTGAGCTTCATACTTGCCGATGAAGAAGGGCCCACAATCATCGCTAATAGTGCGGAAGCCGAGCTGATCGTAGCCATCGACGGCAAATGCGGCTCCCGGTGTCAGGCAGCCGAAAAGCAGGAAGAGGAGCAGGAGCAGCGGACCTGTTGCGATTGCGCTGTGGACAGAGTGCGTGGGTGCGTTGGACATGGCTGCTCCTTATCCCTCGTGCGCCGCATGGGGAGGTTGCGACGCGTAGGATGAGGCTACCCCCGAGGCTCATGCGGGTAAGTACCGGAGCCTGACCAAAAGCTTGCCCGATTTCTGACAAATCGAGCTCAAATACAACAATCAGATAAAAGTGCAGGTAGAAGATGGTAAGAAAAGAAAGACAAAGGTCCTCGTCTCCACAATTGACGCGATTTTCAAACGAATCTCCACAGCTAAAACAAGCATCGCCACCCTTGTATCGAACAAGACAACCGCGTTATACTATCCCCCACATATGCGGGCATCGCCAAGTGGTAAGGCATCAGCTTCCCAAGCTGACACTCGCGGGTTCGAGTCCCGTTGCCCGCTCCAGTAAAAAGCACAAGCACGGCAGCGTTACGTTGCCGTGCTTTTTACTACCAAGCGCCGGGACTCGAACCCGCCAGGGTGCGAGCGTTAAGCAAACGCGAAGCGTTTGTAGCGAGCAGGCGAAGGCGCCGACAGGCGCCTGAAGCCGGTGCGTATTTGCGAAGCAAATACGCGGATGTCCCGTTGCCCGCTCCATCGAGTACGGGGGACCTCGGGAACGTCGGGTCCAACCCGCTGTGCCCGTGCGTGTGCACGGACCGGGTCTGCCGACCGCAGCCGGTGCGGATTTGCGAAGCAAATGCGCGGACGTCCCGTTGCTCGCTCCAATTCCAAAATGTTAGGTTAATGCCTACTGCCCATACTTGCACCTGCGCACGGTACAATGGTTGGGTTACGACCAACGTGCCAATAACCAAAAAGGAGCCGCTATGATCGATCGCTATACCCGCCCGGAGATGGGACACATCTTCTCCCTCGAGAACAAGTACGCCATTTGGCAGGAGATCGAGGTTCTGGCCTGCGAGGCCCAGGCGGAGCTCGGCAAGATCGGTATTTCCAAAGACGAGGCCCAGTGGATCCGCGACCATGCCAACTTTGAGAAGGCGAAGGTCGATGAGATCGAGGAAGTCACGCGCCACGACGTCATTGCCTTCCTGACCAACATGAAGGAGTACATCGATGCCGATGTTCCCGAGGGCGACCCCAAGCCCAGCCGCTGGGTTCACTATGGCATGACCAGCTCCGATCTGGGCGACACGGCCCTGTGCTACCAGCTCACCCAGGCCTGCGACCTGATCATCGAGGACGTCAAAAAACTCGGCGAGATCTGCAAGCGTCGCGCCTTTGAGGAGCGCAACACGCTCTGCGCCGGCCGTACTCATGGCATCCATGCCGAGCCGATGACCTTCGGCATGAAGTTTGGCTCTTGGGCCTGGGAGCTCAAGCGCGATCTGGACCGTCTTGAGGATGCCCGCAAGAACGTTGCCTTTGGTGCCATCTCGGGCGCTGTCGGCACGTACAGCTCCATCGAGCCGTTTGTCGAGGAATACGTCTGCGAGCACCTGGGCCTGGTTCACGACCCGCTGTCCACGCAGGTTATTAGCCGCGATCATCACGCCTACCTCGCCGGCGTTCTTGCCACCACCGCGGCCACCTGTGAGCGCATCGCTACCGAGGTTCGCAATCTGCAGAAGACCGATACACTCGAGGCCGAGGAACCGTTCCGTAAGGGTCAAAAGGGCAGCTCCGCCATGCCGCACAAGCGCAACCCCATCACCATGGAGAAGGTCTGCGGCCTGTCGCGCGTCGTGAAGGCCAACGCGCAGGTTGCCTTCGACAACGTCGCCCTGTGGCACGAGCGTGACATTTCGCACTCCTCTGCCGAGCGCGTCGCCCAGGCCGACAGCTTCATCGCCCTCGACCACATGTTCCAGTGCCTCATCCGCGTTATCGACGGCCTGCAGCTGTATCCCGCTCGCATGATGGCCAACCTCAACAAGACACGCGGCCTCATCTTCTCCTCCAAGGTCCTGCTCGCCCTCGTCGACACGGGCATCACCCGCGAGGACGCGTACGCCATTGTGCAGGAGAACGCCATGGCAACCTGGCACGAGGTACAGGATTGTGTCTCCGGCCCTACCTTTAAGGAGCGTCTCGAGGCCGATCCGCGCTGCACCGTCAGCCAGGAGAAACTCGACGAGATCTTTGATCCGTGGGACTTCCTCACCCGTATCGACACGGTCTTCGATCGCCTGGAGCAGCTGAGCTTCGAGTAGGTTCGGGCATAACGTTAGCTTTTTAGGGTGCTTTGCTGGTAATGTGTGTTGCCGGCAAAGCGCCTCGTTGCATTTAGGGAAAGACGGGGATAATAGTCGTCTCGAATAACATTCTGAGAGGGGATCGCATGATTTCGTTTGATTACAAGCCTCAGGGCGTGTGTGCTCGCAATATTCACCTTGATCTTTCCGATGACGGCAACAAGGTGATGGGCGTTGAGTTTACCGGCGGCTGCGACG
>CAUADW010000016.1 GCA_958427895.1 uncultured Collinsella sp. | reverse complement strand
CGGCCACACCGTGGGGATTCCGGGACATATTGCCCGAGGAGGCTCAGGCGCGCGAGGAGATCGCATGTACGGTGAAGGGCTGCTTCAGGGAGCATCATTACCTTCCGGTCGAGACGCCGCTGCTCGAGGACAAGGGGTCGCTCGAGGAAGGCGGCCGCATTGCGGACACGCCGTTTAAGCTCTTTGATGACGACGGCCGCCTGCTGGTGGTCCGTCCCGACAACACGCTGCCGATCGTGCGCTTGGTTTCGACCCGCATGCGCGCGGCCGATCTGCCCCTGCGCCTTCGCTACGAGGCGCCGGTGGTTCGTGAGTGCCAGCGCAACGCCGGCGGCTCGCGCCAGTTTACGCAGCTGGGCTTTGAGCTTATCGGTGCGGGCGATACCGCGGGCGATGTCGAGATCGTCTCGCTCGTGGCCGAGGCCGTGCGCAAGCTGGCGCTGCCCGATGCGCGCATTATCGCAGGTAGCGTGCGTCCGTTTAAGGAGCTGCTCGCGGCGTGCGAGGATCGCGAACTGGCCGCCGAGGCATTGCGTTGCGTGCACGCCAACGACTTCGTGGGCCTCGATGCCCGCGTTGCGGCAAGTGCCGAGTCCGATGCCGTCAAGGCCGCCATTAGCGAGCTGCCGCGCCTGCACGGCGGTGCCGAGGTACTCGACCGTGTGGATGCGCTGCTGGAGGCTGCCGGTATCGTCGCGCCGCTCACGCGCGAGCTGCGTGCCCTGGTCGATGGCCTGGCTCTCGAGGACGCCCAGGTGCTGTCCTTCGACTTCTCCATCATGAACTCATTTGATTACTACACGGGCCTGGTCTTTAAGGCCTATGCCGGTGGCCTGCCCGATCCGGTGGGCTCGGGCGGTCGCTACGACTCCATCTTTACCGGCGCGTTCGGCGACGGCATCGAGGTGCCGGCGGCGGGCTTCGCCTTTTCGCTCGAGCGTCTGGAGGCTGCGCACACTTCGGCCGAGGACGCCGCTTCCGACGGCGATCATGCCGTGGGCCGTGGTGCCGAGGGCCCGCTGCGCATCGCCGTGCCCAAGGGCTCGCTTAAGGCCGACACGCTCGACGTGCTCGAGGCTGCAGGCTTAGACGTCTCTGAACTGCGCGATCCCGGCCGTCACCTGATCGTGCGCGGCCGCGACACGCGTACCGGCGAAGGCGCGGTCGGAGATATCGAGTTTGTCATTGTGCGCCCCAGCGACGCGCCCGCCTTTGTGGGCTGCGGCGGTGCCGACTGCGGCATCTGCGGCTGGGACTCGCTTATCGAAGCCGACCTCAACCTGCTGCAGCTGGTCGATCTGGGCTACGGCCTGTGCACTTTCATTGAGGCGGAGCCCGCGTGGCGCGCCGGTCAGGCCGAGCGCAACTATGCCCGCCGCGGCTCGCTTCGCGTGGCCACCAAGTACCCGCGCATCGCGAGCGCCTGGTATGCCGGGCGCGGCGTGAATGCCGACATCGTTTCGCTTCACGGTAACATCGAGCTGGGTCCCATTGTCGGCATGACCGACCGCATCGTGGATATTACCGCCACGGGCGCCACGCTGCGCGACAACGACCTGGTCATCACCGGCCGCATCATGGACTGCACGGCCCGCTTCTTTGTCAATCCGGGTGCCGCGCGCCTGGATCCGCGCGTGCGCAACCTGGCCGATCGCCTGGCGGCTGCCGTGAAGGACAAGCATTTTGAGCCCGTCGCGGGCTCGGCACAGTAGCGCGAGCGTGCACGGGCGCCCCCATATCCGGGCTGCGGACCGATTGGTGCCGCTGCCCGGCATCTCGTTTTTCAAACGCAACCTCAACCGATAGGGGATACCGATATGAAGACCATCAAACTCGCTCCCGGCGAGCGCCTCGTTACCAACCAGCTCAACCGCAAGGGCGTGCTGCCGCAAAACATCGTCGACGCCGCCCGCGATATCGTGGCCAACGTGCGTGCCAACGGCGATGCCGCGGTGCGCGATTACTGCCAGCGTTTTGACGGTGTTGAGCTGCAGAGCTTCCGCTTGCCGCAGGAGCAGATCGATGCCGCGCTCGAAGGTCTCGACCCTGCCTTTGTCGCTGCGCTCGAGAAGGCCGCGCGTCAGATTCGCGAATTCCACCAGCGCGAGGTCGAGCAGAGCTGGTTTACCACGCGCCCGGACGGCACGATGCTCGGCGTTAAGGTGACCCCGCTCGCGGCGGCCGGCATCTACGTGCCAGGCGGTCGCGCGCAGTATCCCTCCACGGTGCTCATGAATGCCATTCCCGCCAAGGTTGCCGGCGTCAAGCGCGTGGTTATGGTGACGCCGCCGCAAAAAGACGGCCTGATCAGCCCTTACACGCTTGCCGCGGCAAAGCTCGGCGGCGTGGACGAAATCTATATGGTGGGCGGCGCTCAAGCTGTAGCCGCGCTGGCGTACGGCACCGAGACCATTCCGCGCGTCGACAAGATCACCGGCCCGGGCAACGCCTTTGTCGCCGCGGCCAAGCAGATTGTCTCGGGCGACGTGGGAATCGACATGGTCGCTGGCCCCTCCGAGGTCTGCGTGCTGGCCGATGCCACGGCCAAGCCCATGGTGGTTGCGGCCGACCTGATGGCCCAAGCCGAGCACGATCCGCTCGCTGCCTGCTATCTGGTGACCTGCGACGAGCAGTTTGCGCGCGAGGTCGAGGCGGGCATCGATATCTTGGTCGCGCAGTCGCCGCGTGCCGAGATCACGCGCGCCTCGCTCGATAACGAGGGCACCATCGTGGTGGCTGCCGATATGGCTGCCGCCGTCGAGGCCGTGAACACCGTGGCGCCCGAGCACCTTGAGCTGCACTGCAAGGACGCGATGGGCCTGCTCGGCGGCATTCGCAACGCCGGCGCCATCTTTGTGGGCGCCTGGAGCTCCGAGCCGCTCGGCGATTACGTCGCCGGCCCCAACCACACGCTTCCGACCGGCGGCACGGCCATGTTCTCCAACCCGCTTTCGGTCGAAGAGTTCGTTAAGTGCTCGAGCGTCATTTGCTATACGCCCGAGGGCCTGCTCTCCGACGCTCCTGCCACACAGCGTCTGGCCGAGGCCGAGGGCCTGTGGGCGCATGCGCTATCCGCCGCCCTGCGTCGCCGTGTGCTGGAGCAGGGCGAGGATGCCGTGAGCGTCGAGTCTCTGGCCGCGGCCGACCTGACCAAGGTCGCCTGGCCGGGCGATGCGACCGCGACGGTCGCCGAGGGTGTGGACCTGGCGGCTGCGGGCGCGGATGGCGCTGGCGCGACCGGCGAGGAGGCCTAATATGGCCGAGCTGACGCCCCGCATGAAGGAGCTCGTCCAGCCTTACCTGGCCGGTATTGAGCCCTACGATCCCAACTTTACGCCCACGCGCATCAATCTTTCGGCCAACGAGAACACCTATCCCGTGCCCGCTGGCGTGCGCAAGGCGGTTGATGCGGCCTTGGCTGCTACGCCGCTCAACCGCTATCCCGATCCCATGTCTAACGACCTGCGCGACGAACTGGCCGCTTGGCATGGCGTGACGCGCGAGAACATCTGCGTGGGCAACGGCGGCGACGAGCTACTCTATAACTACCTGTTGGCGTTTGGCGGCGCGGGGCGGACCCTGCTCAACTGCCCGCCGTGCTTTAGCGAGTATGCGTTCTTTGCGTCGCTGTGCCAGGCCGAGGTGCGCGACGTGTGGCGCGACCCGGCGACCTTTGAGCTCGACCAGGCGGCGGTGCTTGCAGCGGCTCCCGAGTGCAATCTGGCGATCGTGACCTCGCCCAACAATCCCACGGGTGACGTGGCGCCGCTCGACTTTGTCGCGGCTCTGTGCGATGCGTGCCCCGGCATGGTCATCGTCGACGAGGCCTACGTTGAGTTTGCGGACGATTCGTTTGGCGCGGCTACCACGGCGCAGGGGCTTATCGCCGAGCATCCCAACCTGGTGATTCTGCATACGCTGTCCAAGGCGTTTGGCGCCGCCGGCACGCGTCTGGGCTATGTGATCGCGGCGCCGGAGGTCATCGATGTGTTTGCGGCGATTCGCCAGATCTATTCGGTTAACGTGCTAAGCCAGGCCGCCGCGCTTGCCTGCGTACGTGCCCGCGATGCGTACGCACCCGTGGTGGCACAGGTTGCATCCGAGCGCGAGCGCGAACTGTGTGCCCTGCACGCAATGGCTGTCGAGGGTCTGCCCGTGGAGGCGTGGCCGAGCGCGGCGAACTTTGTGCTCGTGCGCACACCGCACGCCACGCGCGTGCGCGAGCGCCTGCGCGACGAGTATTCGATTTTGGTGCGCGACTTTAGCTATGCGCCGGGGCTCGCGGACTGTCTGCGCATTACCGTAGGCACCCCGCAGGAAAACGACGAGGTGCTGACCGCGTTTGCCGCGCTGGTGAAGGAGGAGATGTAGATGGACCGTTATGCCGAGGTGACCCGCAAGACGGGGGAGACCGACATTGTCGTAAAGCTCGACCTGGACGGATGCGGCGTGTGTGATATCTCGACCGGCGTACCGTTTTTCGACCACATGCTCAACGCTTTTGGCCGCCATGGCCTGTTCGATTTGACGGTGCACGCGGTGGGCGACGTCGAGGTCGATGCGCATCATACCGTCGAGGACACGGGCATTGTGCTGGGCGAGGCGTTTTGCCAGGCGCTGGGCGACAAGGCGGGCATTACGCGCTTTGCCGACGCGGCGATCGCCATGGACGAGACGCTTGTGATGGCTGCTGTTGATATTTCGGGCCGCGGGCAGGCCTACTGCGAGCTGCCCGTGCCGACTGAGCGCGTGGGCAGCTTCGATACCGAGCTGGCCGTCGAGTTCTTCTATGCCTTTGCGCGCGATGCCAAGCTCACGCTGCACGTGCGCGAGCTGGTGGGCGGCAACTCGCATCACATTATCGAGGCCGCCTTTAAGGCCGTGGGCCGCACGATGCGCCGCGCCTGTGAGCTCGATCCCCGCGTGCAGGGCATCCCCAGTACCAAGGGCTCACTGTAACCGCCACAAAGGCAAAAACCACCACGAAAGTGCCTGTCCCCTTTGTGGTGGTTTTGGATGATGAGAAGAGGAGGGGTCGCGTGGGCGAACCGAAGATCGTGGTGGTCGACTACCACAAGGGCAACTTGTCGAGCGTCGTGCGCGGGCTTGCACGCGCCGGTGCCGCCGCCTGCACGTCGGACGATCCGGAGCAGATCCGCCGCGCCGACGGCCTGGTCATTCCGGGCGTGGGCGCGTTCTATGACGCGATCGCCTTTATGCGCCAGAGCGGCGAGGCGGCGGCCGTGCTCGACGCCGTTGCCGCCGGAACTCCGTTGCTCGGCATCTGCCTGGGCCTTCAGTTGTTTTTTGAGCGCGGCAACGAGGGCGTTCCTGCGAGCGAGAGCGCGGTCGCCGACGGCAACGCCTCCGAGCGGGCCGGTGCCCTCTGGGTCGATGGCCTGGGTATTATGCGCGGTTCGTGCACGCGCCTGGAGTCGAGCCGCCTGAAGGTGCCGCACGTGGGCTGGGACCAGGTGCACATGACGCCCGCCGGTGCGGCCGATCCGCTGCTTACTGGTTTTGCCGAGGGTGCCAACATGTACTTCACCCACAGTTATGCGGTGGCCGACGACGCCGATGCCGCCGATGTGCTGGCGCGCACGCACTATACGCGGAGCTTCCCGTGCATCGTGCGCCATGGCAACGTGTGGGGCTGCCAGTTCCATCCCGAGAAATCCTCCGCGCTGGGTCAGCGCATCCTTAAGAACTTCGTCAACATCGTCGAGGAGGCTGGCCGATGATCCTGTTTCCCGCAATCGATCTGATCGGCGGCAAAGTCGTGCGCCTGGAGCGTGGCGACCGCAGCCGCTGCAAGGTATATTCCGACGGCCCCGTGGCCGTTGCTCGCTCGTTTGCCGAGCAGGGCGCAAGCTGGGTGCACGTCGTCGACCTGTCCGCTGCCTTTGGCGAGGACGAGGACACATGCGCTGCCAACTCGGCGGCGATTAAGGCCATCTGCGGCGTCGACGGTCTGTCCGTGGACGTGGGCGGCGGCGTCCGCTCGCTCGCGCGCATCGACGAGTTGGCCGGCTACGGTGCGCGCCGCATCGCGCTGGGCACGGTGCTCGTGACCGAGCCGGGTTTTGCTGAGGTGGCAGCCCAAGGCTTTGGCGAGCTGCTGGTCGCCGACGTTGCCGCACGCGACGGCCAGGTTAAGGTGAACGGCTGGCGCGACGGCGCGGGCGTGGTGCTCGACGATGCCGTGGCGCAGCTTACCGAGCTGGGCTTTAAGCATCTGGTGTATACCGACATCGCGCGCGATGGCATGCAGACGGGCATCGATGTGGCGGCGTATCGCCATGTGGCCGAGGTCGCGGGCTTTCCCGTCGTGGCTTCGGGCGGTATCTCGACGCTCGACGACATCCGCGCACTGGCCGCGGTGGGCGAGGTCGCGATTGAAGGCGCCATTACCGGCCGTGCGCTCTACGAAGGCAACTTTACGCTGGCACAGGCGCTGGCCGCCGCCCGAGGGGAGGAGTAACCCATGCTTACCAAACGCGTGATTCCCTGCCTGGACGTCAAGGACGGCCGTGTGGTCAAGGGCGTCAACTTTGTGAGCTTGCGCGATGCGGGCGATCCGGTGGAGCTGGCGCGCGCCTACGACCGCGAGGGTGCGGACGAGGTTGTCTTCCTGGACATTACCGCCACGAGCGACAACCGTGCGACGACTATCGAGATGGCGGCGCATGCAGCCGAGGAGCTCGCTATTCCCTATACCGTGGGCGGCGGTTTCCGCGACTTGGCGGGCATGCGGACCATGGTTGCCGCCGGCGCCGACAAGGTGTCGCTTAACTCTGCCGCCGTGCGCGATCCGTCGTTGATCAGCCAGGCCGCCGCGGCGTTTGGCAGCCAGGCCGTGGTCGTGGCGATCGATGCCAAGCGCGTCGGTTTGCCCGGCGCATCCGGTGCCGACAGGTGGGAAGTCTTTACCGCAGGAGGCCGCAACGCCACGGGTATCGACGCGGTGGCGTGGGCCGAGGAGGCGGCTCGTCGCGGCGCCGGCGAGATCTTGTTGACCAGCATGGACCGCGACGGCACCAAGGCCGGCTTTGACCTGGCGCTCACCCGCGCCGTGGCACGTGCGGTGCCGATTCCGGTGATTGCGAGCGGCGGCGTGGGCACGCTCGAACATTTTGCCGAGGGCGTGATCGAGGGCGAGGCCGATGCCGTGCTGGCGGCGAGCGTCTTTCACTTTGGGACGTTCAGCATTCGCCAGGTGAAGGAGTATATGGCCAGTCAAGGCATCCCCGTGAGATTGGATTTTTAAATGGAGCAAGTGACAACTGCGTCCGAGCTCAAATACGACGCCAAGGGGCTGATTCCTTGTGTGGTTCAGCAGTACGACACCGGCGAGGTGCTTATGGTTGCTTGGATGAACGAGGAGTCGGTGGGGCTGACGCTCAAGACCGGTACCACGTGGTTTTGGAGCCGCAGTCGCCAGGAGCTTTGGAACAAGGGTGCGACGAGCGGCAATATGCAGGAGGTCAAGGAGCTCTGGGCCGACTGCGATAGCGATACGCTGTTGGTCAAGGTCGACTCGCCGGGTCCGGCCTGCCACACCGGCAACCGTACCTGCTTCTTTAAGAAACTCGCGTAGGGCGGGCGCTCGATTAGACGCTCGGCCACCAGAAAGGATTGAACCATGGGTGTGCGTACCGCGAATGTTCAGGATGGAAATATCGGTGAGACGCTGACGGGCCTGGCCGAGGTGATTCACGGTCGTCGTGATGCATCGCCGCAGGAGAGCTATACCGCGCGTCTGCTGACCGACGTCGAGGACGAGCTGCTCAAGAAGCTTGCCGAGGAGGCAAGCGAGGTGATTATGGCCTGCAAGGATAACGATCACGATCACATCCGCTACGAGGCCGGCGACCTGGTCTACCACCTGCTCGTAACGCTTGAGCGCTACGGTATCACCCTCGACGAACTCGCCGGTGAACTCAACGCCCGCCGCCACTAGTCATTGGGGACGTTCTTAAACGACTAGTCGTTTGGGACAGTCTTTGTTGGTGTAACGGGGTCATGGAAGTTGCGGTGAAATAGGGACTGTTTAAGCGCTTCACCAGGCAAAACAATCCCTATTCCACCGCAACTTATGAAGGGATGGCTAGTCGAGGGGTGTGGGTTCCCATTCGCCGGTGGGGTGGGGGATGTCGAAGGTTCGATAACCGCAGTCGTAGGCTTGGGCCTGGGCCTCGCGGATGCTCCAGCAGATATCGCAGGCGCGGTGCGCGTCCGAGCCAAAGGTGATCGGCACTTCGGCATGGGCAAAGCAGCGCAAAAGACCGGTTGCGGGGTAGTAGTCGTCCAAGCCCTTACGCGGTGCGGCCGTCGAGACCTCAACGCGGCGGCCCGTATCGTGCGCGCACTCGGCCATCTGCTGCCAAAACGGTGCTGGGTCAAAGTCGGGCGCAAAGCCTTCCTTCGAAAAGCGCATGACCAGGTCGGGGTGAGCCATTACATCAAAGTTGAGCGGGCTCTCGCAGGCGCGGCACCAGTCGTCGACGTAGCGCTCCCACACGCCGCGTACCCCCAGGTTTTCCCAAACGTGCAGGTTGGTGTCGTCGTCGATCCAACCGCAAAGGGAATCGGGTGTATCGGGACGAGCGACGTTTTCCGTTCCCGCCGTACCGGCGGCGCCGGCCATGATATCGCCTGGGTTGCCAATCCAATGCACGCTGCCCAGGCGCACGACGGCGCCCTGGGACCAGCGCTCAACCAAAGGCTCGCAGCCCTCGTACCAATCGCATTCAAAGCCATAGATAAGCTCGAGCTCCGACGCGATCTGCGCGGCAAGCTTGCGGGCATCCTCAAAAGCCAGACGATGTGCCGGCAGGTCGCCCTCGACAACCTGTACCTCGCAGTTGGCATCCATGCTGGCGGGTAAGGTGAGGTGGTCGGTCGAGACCATGACGCGGCAGCCGGCGGCCGCGGCAGCGCGGACGTTTTCCTCAAACGAGGCATGTCCGTCCGAAAACGAGGTGTGGGTGTGGCAATCGACCAGCGGGCATGCGGGCATGGCGACTCCTTTGCATTTGGCGAATCCGCTCCATTGTAATGTTGCAGCTCTCAACACGCCGCGCGCGCCGGAGCTCGAAATCGATTGGAAAGGCTGCGCGGCGCGGCCTCGCTTGCTCCAATACATGTACATCAGCCTCCAAAAGCTGCAAATAATGACATGTTTGGAGGCTGATGTACATGTTTGGCCGGGGCGGTGGAGTGTCGGTTTCTTGTCGACAAGGAAAATCGCGCTCATCACGCGCCGTCACACTCGCGCAGCCTGCGATGTGCTAGCGTTTGGATGAACAAAACGAGCCCGTGCGGAAAGGATCCGGACCGTATGCAATGCGATAGCAAATCCCCGCTGTCCCGCGAGACCGATGCGCCCGAGACTATCGTCAAGCTGGAATGCGATATCGATGACGCGTCGCCCGAGGTGCTTGCCTACGCCGCCGACCGTCTGCGCGGGGCAGGCGCCCGCGAGGTGCACTGGCTGCCGCTCTATTGCAAAAAAGGACGCCCCGGCTGGCAGCTGCAGGTGATCTGCTCGCACGAGGATATCGAGCGCCTGCAGACGATTATCTTTTTGGAAACCACGACCAACGGCATTCGTCGCCAGGTCATGGAGCGCGTTTGCCTGCCACGCCGCTTTGAGCGCGTAACGACGCCGTGGGGCGAGGTGTCCGTCAAGGTGGCCACCCTGCCCGACGGCAGCGAGCGTGCGGCGCCCGAGTACGAGGACTGCGCCCGTCTCGCTCGCGAGCATAACGTGCCGCTCCAGCGCGTGATGCAGACGGCCCAGAGCGCGGCACTGCGATTTGAATAACGCGGCTGGTGGCGACATCCTGCGCCCAGCCATATCAACCCCATTCGAAAGGATCTCCCCATGAAATACCTCATCGCCTCCGACATCCACGGCTCGGCATATTGGACCGAACGCCTTTGCGCCGCCATCGAGTCCGAGCAGCCCGATCGCATTGTGCTGCTGGGCGACCTGCTCTACCACGGTCCGCGCAACGACCTGCCGCGCGATTACGCCCCCAAGCGCGTGATCCCGCTGCTCAACGCCCTGGCCGACCGCATCATCGCGGTGCGCGGCAACTGCGACGCCGAGGTCGACCAGATGGTGCTCGACTTTCCCATCATGGCCGACTATGCCACGTTATTCGACGAGAACGGCCGCGAGCTGTTCCTGACGCACGGCCACGTTTTTGGCGCCGGTATGCACAACAGTGTCGACCACGCGCCCGCGCTGCCCGAGGGCTCCGCGCTCGTCTACGGTCATACGCACATCAAGGTCAACGAGGAAAGTGCCGCGCACCCGGGCCTGTGGCTCTTCAACCCCGGCAGTGTGAGCATTCCCAAGGACGGCACGCACAGCTACGGCATCTACGAGGGCGGTGCGTTCCGCCACGTGATCCTGGAGGAGGAATAACCATGGCGCAGCACATGGCTCAGCAAAATGCCGAGGGCTCGCGCGATCTGTCCACGCTGATAGACGCGTCGGCCGAGCTGCAGCATCTGGTGCAGACCATCTGGCGTCTGCGTCAGCCCGATGGCTGCCCGTGGGATCGCGAACAGACACACCGCAGCATCGGCAAGAACATGATCGAGGAGGCCTACGAGGCACTCGACTGCATCGAGGCGGACGACGCGGTTCACCTACGCGAGGAGCTGGGCGACGTGCTCATGCAGGTCGTGCTGCATGCGCAGATCGCGGCGGATGCCGGCGAGTTTACGCTGGCCGACGTGGCGCGCGATATCGACGCCAAACTCATTCGCCGTCATCCGCACGTGTTTGGCGATGTGGATGCCGACAGCTCCGACGAGGTACTCAAGATTTGGGACGAGGTCAAGCTTGCCGAGAGGGCTGCCAAGGACAAGGCCGTGGCGGCAGGCGAGGCTGCGCCCGAGGGCCTGCTCGACGGCGTGCCCACGCATCTGCCGGCGCTGATGCAGGCTCAGAAGGTGTCGCGCAAGGCGGCTGCCGTGGGCTTTGAGTGGGAGACGGTCCAGGATGTGTGGGACGAGGTTGCCGAGGAGCGTGCCGAGTTTGAGGCCGAGGCCCCTGGCTCGCCCGAGCGCGAAATGGAGTTCGGCGACCTGCTCTTTGCCTTGGTCAACGTCGCGCGCAAGGAGGGCATTGACGCCGAGAGCGCCCTTCGTGCCAGCACGGCAAAGTTCCGCCGCCGCTGGGCTGCAATGGAGCGGATGGCGGCTGACGCCAACGTGGGTCTGGCCGAGCTTTCGACCCACGGTCTCAACGACCTGTGGGATGCCGCAAAGGCGGAGGAGTAAGACTGCGGGAACGACGGGCTGACACGCCTCATCGTTCCCGCTAAATTTTTCGAAAATCAAGTGTATCCCTCGGCTAACTTAGGGCATAATGCAAAAAGTGCGACATGGCTAACTTACGGAGACGCACCGACGGTGCACGGTCAGCCGGTCGCTTGCATCCACTACGTTTCCAAGTGAGAGGGAGACAACATGAGCGATATTTTGGACGTCTACGGTCGCGAGGTGCTCGACAGCCGCGGCAATCCCACCGTCGAGGTCGAGGTCGTGCTCGAGGACGGCAGCTTTGGCCGCGCAATGGTGCCTTCGGGTGCTTCGACCGGCGCCTTTGAGGCATGCGAGCTGCGCGATGGCGACAAGGACCGCTACCTGGGCAAGGGCGTTTCGCAGGCCGTCGAGCATGTCAACAACGAGTGCGCTAACGCCGTCGTGGGCCTCGATGCCTTCGACCAGCGCGCCGTCGATGCCGCGCTGATTGCCGCGGACGGTACCCCCAACAAGACCAAGCTCGGTGCCAACGCCATCCTGGGCGTGTCGCTGGCCGTTGCCCGCGCCGCTGCCGAGTCGTCGGGCCTGTCGCTGTACCAGTACCTGGGCGGCGTCAACGCTCATCTGCTGCCCACACCTATGATGAATATCCTCAACGGCGGCGTGCATGCCGACAACAACGTCGACTTCCAGGAGTTCATGATCATGCCGGTGGGCGCCCCGAGCTTTGCCGAGGGCCTGCGTTGGTGCGCCGAGGTCTACCACACCCTCAAGGGCGTGCTGCACGAGGCCGGCCTGGGCGGCGGCGTGGGCGACGAGGGCGGCTTTGCCCCCAACCTTAAGACCAATGCCGAGCCGTTCGAGTACATTACCAAGGCCGTCGAGAAGGCTGGCTTTAAGCCCGGCGTCGACTTCATGTACGCCATGGACCCGGCCTCGACCGAGTTCTACAACGTCGAGACCGGCATGTACGAGCTCAAGGGCGAGGGTGTGGAGTACACGAGCGCCCAGATGGTCGATTACTGGGAGAAGCTCGTCGACGCCTATCCCATCATCTCCATCGAGGACGGTATGGCCGAGGAGGACTGGGACGGCTGGGTCGAGCTTACCCGCCGCATTGGCAACAAGGTGCAGCTGGTGGGCGACGACCTGTTCGTCACCAACACCGAGCGCCTCAAGAAGGGCATCGAGCTGGGTGCCGCCAACGCGATCCTGGTCAAGGTCAACCAGATCGGCACGCTCACCGAGTCGCTCGAGGCTATCGAGACCGCCAAGGAGGCCGGCTACGCTTGCATCGTGAGCCACCGTTCTGGCGAGACCGAGGACTCCACGATCGCCGACCTGGTCGTGGGTGTTAATGCCGGTCAGATTAAGTCGGGCGCCCCGTGCCGCAGCGACCGTATCGCCAAGTACAACCAACTCATCCGTATCGAGGACGAGCTCGAGGGCAGCGCGCGCTTCGCCGGCAAGGCCGCGTTCTACAACATTCGCTAGGCAAACGGCGTGCGCGGGGCGGGGCTGACTCGGATTCGCCTCGCTCCCGCCGGGCGCTGTTGAGCACCATTGGGCGCTGGGCCATATGGCTCAGCGCCTTTTTTATGTCGAGCAAGGGCTGCCGAAGGCGTTGCGCGCGCTCGTGCTATAACTAAAAGACTTAGCGCAAACAAACCTCAACCGCACAAGGCGCACATGGATCAGATTTACGACAACAGGTACTATTCCGCCGGTTCGCGTGAGCCGTCACCTCGCCGTGCGCGCACGGTGCAGCTCGGCGGGTCCGATTACGCCGGTGCCGACTGCTCCACGCAGCGACCGACAAGTGCCTCACACTCCCGTGCTCAAGTGAATACGTCGACGGACCGCCCGCTACGTTCGGTGCGCCCGGCGCACTCGGAGCATGCTCAGCGTTCCTCGGCTCAAACGCATGAAAAGTCGAGTAGGCCCTCGAACCGTCTTTCGGGCTCGGACTTCATGCATTACGCCAACGATAACGCGGTGGTCAAGGCAATCTACGACTTTACCCACGGTCCCCAGCGGGGGCTGTTTGTTGGCATTGTCGTCGCCCTGGCGCTTGTGAGCCTGTATTTCCCCGTGCGCGACCTGTATGTGGCAAAACGCTCGAGCGACATCTTGGCCAAGCAGGTCGAGATTCGCGAGCAATATAACGACGACCTGCAAAAAAGCGTCGACAAGCTGCTCTCGGAGGAGGGTATCAAGGACGCGGCATCCGAGGACCTGGGCCTGGTGATGCCCGGCGAGAAGAGGATTGAAGTGCAGGGCCTGGACGACGATTCGGATGCCTCGTCGAGCAAAAAGTCCTCAAACGCCAAGAAGGCCAGCGAAGTGGCCAAGGAAATCGAAGAAGTCGGTAAGGACGCGCCGTGGTACATCCAAGCGCTCGACATGCTGTTTGGGTTTAACGGCGTCGAGGGTCAGACGGTCGTGTCCAACGGCGAATAGCGCCCGGAGGGGAGCCCGCAATGACAAATTGCAAACGATATAAGGTAGCCGCGATCGACCTGGGAACGGTGTCGTCGCGACTAGTGCTAGCGCAGGTCGAGGGCGGGGCGATCGTGGAATCGTCCAAGCATACCGAGATTACCGATCTGGGCGAGGGCGTCGACGCGACGGGCCGCTTTTGCGAGGCGGCGGTCGAGCGCGTGCTTGCCGCATGCCGCATGTTTGTGGACGAGGCGCGTGCCTTTGGGGCTGTGTGCATCTGCACCACGTGCACGAGTGCCGCGCGCGATGCGTCCAATGCTGCCCTGCTGCTGGACGGCTTGCGCGAGCTGGGTCTCGAGCCGCAGGTGATTCCAGGAGAGGTCGAGGCGCGCCTGACGTTTTTTGGCGTGGCGCACGACTTTGCCGGCGAGCGCATTATCGTCGCGGATTCGGGCGGCGGGTCCACGGAACTCGCGACGGGTGTGTACGCACCGGAGCGCGGGGTCTTTGCGCTGGATGGAACGCGCTCGCTGGACATCGGTTGCCGTCGCGTGACCGAGCGGTTTTTCTCTGCGCTGCCGCCTGCGGACGGCGAGCTTGCTGCCGCTGCCAACTGGGCGGGCGAGCAGTTCTCCGCCTATTTTGAGGGCCTGCCCAGCGACTTTGAGCGCGCCGAGCGCCTGGTCGCGGTGGGCGGTACCGTCACCACGCTCGTGGCGCTGGTCCACGAACTGGAGCCGTACGACTCGAACTTTGTGCACCTGCGCGAGCTTTCGATGGAGCAAATCTCGGCCGCCATCGATCGTATGTCTACGCTGGATGTGGAGGGTATCGCTGCACTGCCGGGCGTGCAGCCCAAGCGCGCGGGCGTGATCTTGGCTGGCGCCGTGGTGATCCGCGAGCTCATGCGAGCCGGCGGTTACGACATGCTCACCGTAAGCGAGAACAGCCTCCTCGCCGGTATGGCCGCCACCATCAACGAGGTTCTCGACGGTGCGACCCCCACCATCGCCTGGACCCCCACTCTCAGCACCCTCTAAATAAGTTGCGGTGAAATACGGACTAAAATCGCCCTTTCGGGCACCAAACAGTCCCTATTCCACCGCAACTCAACAGCCGGCACCTGGGGACGTTCCTTTTCTGCCGGCACCTGGGGACAGTCCTTGCGGGGCGTCCCCACAGCGCCTATGCCAGCTTGTCGATCTGCCCAATCTCCCAAAGCGGAATATTGATGAGCATGCCCTCGTCTCTATATGCCGCCAGGGAGCTCCTCACGCAACGCTCGAGTTTGAATTTTTCGCAGGCTATTTTCAGACTCTTCGCTTTAAGGTTCTCTGCCGCCTTGACCTCAAGCGGAAGCACGGTTCCCGCATGGTCGATGGCAAAGTCGGTTTCGGCATTGCCAGAGGTAGAGGACCAATACGCGGGAGTTTTGTCCTGGAGCAAAAGCTCCTGCGCGACGTATTGTTCGGTCAGCGAACCTTTGAACTCGGTAAAGACAGCGGATCCGTTAAGAACGATGGCCGGAGAGAGGCCGGAGAGCGCTCCGAGGATGCCGGTGTCGATGCAGAACAGTTTGAAGCCCGAGAGGTCTTCGTAGCTCGAGAGCGGCGCCTTTAGAGCGGAAACACGTGGCACCTTATGAACGATTCCGTAGTCCGTGAGCCACTGGAGGCTTTCCTCGAAATCGCGTGCGCGCGCTCCGGGACGAAGGGCGCCATAGACAAACTTCTTGTTCTCCTTTGCAAGCTGGCCGGGAAGGGATTTCCAAACCAACCTCATGCGCTCGACGATGCGGGCGGGTGCATGTTTGCCAAAATCGGATTCGTAAGCCTCGATGATTTGCTGTTGAAGCCTTCGGGCTTCGATGAAGTCGCGTGTCTCGGCGAAAGTGGAGACAACTTCGGGCATACCGCCGACAACAAGGTATTCCTTGAGCAAGTGCTCGAGCTTTTCGGTAACGTTTGTTAGAAGGTTCATGTCTGCGGCAAGGATGGCGTCGGCGAGCGGGTTGCCGTCGACGGCACGAACGAACTCAGCAAACCCCACGGGACGCATGGTGAGCTGGTCGATTTTGCCGACGGGAAATGACTCGTTTTCGCGTCGGAGCGCGAGGCCCATATAGGAACCGGCTGCTACGATGTGGTATTCGGGTGCAAGCTCGTTGAAGTACTTGAGCGAGGTGATCCCGCGTGGCGCCTCTTGGATCTCGTCGAAGATGATGAGCGTGTCTTCCGGCGTTACGGTTTGGCCACGTAGGAGTTCTATCTGGGAGATGATGCGCTTGGGGTCGAGGTTCCCATCGAACAGCGAGCGTGTGCTCGGCTCGAGCATAAAGTCAAAACGAATGACGTTTCGATACTGCTGGCTTGCGAATTCGTTAAGAAGCCAAGTCTTTCCTGTCTGGCGGGCTCCCTTAAGCAAGAGAGGTTTGCGATTCGCCCTTGATTTCCAAGCGATAAGTTCACTCATAAGCTGTCGCTGCATATTGCCTCCCAACCCTCTCGGCTAGTATAAGGCCATTTGGGAGTTTCCATCGGAAAATGTGGGAAACAACCACGTTTTTCCATCGGAAAATGTGGGAGACAACCACGTTTTTCCATCGGAAAATGTGGGAACACCAACCTAAGTTGCGGTGGAATAGTTCCTAAATGGGCTGGTAAACTACCAAAACAGGAACTATTCCACCGCAACTTAGAGCCCCGCCGGCGTGTAAAAGAAACGAGCCCGCATCCCTTGGGGACACGGGCTCGAAAGCTCCATATGGTAGGGGCGGTGGGACGTCCGCGCATTTGCTGCGCAAATACGCACCGGCTTCGGCCGCCTGTCGGCGCCCTCGCCGGCTCGCTTCGGACGCTGCGCGTCCGCTTAACGCTCGCCCCCTCGCGGGTTCGAGTCCCACCGGCATCTAAAAGAAGCGAGCCCGCATCCCTGAGGAACACGGGCTCGAAAGCTCCATATGGTAGGGGCGGTGGGACTCGAACCCACAATCCTTGCGGCGAGAGATTTTAAGTCTCCTGCGTATGCCAATTCCGCCACGCCCCCGTGAGACTAGAAGTCTAGCACAAGCCGTCCGTTACGCGTTGACGGCCATCGAGTGTTGGCCCGACTTCTCCAGGAACTCCTGGAACTTGGCTTCGTCGCCCTTGTTCTGGTACTGCAGGGCCAGCAGGTACTCCAAGCGGCAGCGCTTGACCGGGTCGTCGCCGACATCCTCGAGCATGCGCTCCAGCTCGGGAATGTCGTTGTGGCGCTTGAGGATCATCGTGTCGTACATCAGCTGACACTCGTGTGCAACCGCCTCTGCTTGACCTCCCTCAAAGCCCTTGATCTCGTGCAACAGCTCTTTGGACTTTTTGCGGTCCTCCTGGCCAACATAGTAGTTAAAGGCCTTAATCACCAGGTCGACGCGCTGCATCTTGGGGAGGTTGAGTCCCAACAGCAGGTCAAACATCTCGCTGGCGCGCTCGTGGTCCTCGCGCAGCAGATAGGAGTTCAGGCGCAGGTAGTCGCGGTTGTAGCGCGGGTACAGCATGCTGGTGAGTTTGCCGTCGAGCAAACGATCGAACTCATCCCACTGCTTGGCGGCAATCAATTGCTGCAGGCGTTTAAACGTGGTGCGTTTTTTGACGCTAAAGAACACCGACACGGCGATGCAGATGATAACGACGGCGGTCCAGAGGGTGCGGGAATCGGGCATATTAGGGTCCTTAGTCGCTCATAAAGCGAGCGGTATGACAACACGTACTAGATGTATTATACGCAGCGCGCAAGCAAACTGGCATAAAAGCTCATCGAGGCCGAGTGCCATCGCTCGCTGCGGTACACTTACCTAAAGTAAACCATGAAGGGAGACATTACCTATGAAGAAGATCGTTTTGGCTTGCGGTGCTGGCGCTGCTACTTCCACGCTCGTTGCCCAGAAGGTCGCTACCCTGCTCGACGCCAACGGTTATGCCGACAAGTACGAGATCGTGCAGTGCGCCATCTCCGAGGCCAAGGATTACTGCGACGAGGGCGCTGACCTGCTGATCGCCACCACTGTTGCCCCCGAGGGCCTCACCTGCCCGTACGTGAGTGGCGTGCCCTTCATGACCGGCATGAACCGCGTTGCCGCCGAGAAGGCCGTTCTCGACGTCATGGCTCAGTAGGCGCTGACTGCATGAGTGAGCAGAACGCCAACCCGGTAGAGCTCTTTGGTATGCGCGTTGCCCATGTGGGCATTAACGCCACCGACCCGGCAGACGCCCTGGAGATCGCGGAGCTGTTCTCGACGATGATGGGCCTGCCCGTCATCGAGACCCCGGTTTCGTACTTCAACGATTCGCTGGTCGAGATCATGAAGCAGAACGGTCGTGGCACCAAAGGTCACATCGGCTTTGCCGTCAACGACATCGATGCAGCTGAGAAGTGGTTTGCCGAGCGTGGGCTCGAGGTCAACGAGGAGTCGCGCGCGCTGCTGCCCGACGGTGGCACCAAACTCGTGTACTTTAAGCGCGAGTTCGCCGGTTTCGCCGTGCACCTGTGCCGCGAGTAGCGCACAAGCTGCCATAGCTGGCAAAAAGGGATAGGGCCGCGTGGCCCTATCCCTTTATTTATGCCGAGGGGCTTCCTATCGTGGCAGGCGAATCGTAAAGCGGCTGCCGACCCCTTCGACCGAGGTCACACCGATGACGCCGCCGTGGCTGTCGACGATCCACTTGGCGATCGCAAGCCCCAGACCCGAACCCTGTGCGCCGGCATCGCGCGCGTTGTCGGCACGGTAGAACCGCTCGAACGCGTGAGCTGCGGATTCCTGGTTCATGCCGATGCCCTCGTCCTCAACACTTATGTCGATTGTGCCCGCGCCCGCATCCGGCGTTATGCCAAATGTGACGGTCGTTCCCGCATCCGAGTACTTGGCGGCGTTTTGCACGATCACGCGCAGAGCCTGCTTCACGAGCGCCACGTCGACGGGCGCGTCGCAGCGCGGGTCGCTGGCAAGCGCAGCGTCAGAAGCCAGCCGATACGTGTGCTCGGTATCGATCATCTGCGATTCTTCGCATACCTCGCTGACCAGTGCAGCCAAGTTGGTATGCGCGCGCCGCAGGACCGTGCGCCCGGCATCGCCGCGCGCCAAAAACAGCAGCTGCTCCACAAGCTCTTGCATGTGCTCGCTTTCGGCTTTAAGGGACGCGATGGATTCCGCCAGCACGTCCGGGTCGTCCTTACCCCAGCGGTCGAGCATGTTCACGTAGCCCTGAATCACCGCGATGGGCGTGCGCAGCTCGTGGCTCGCGTCGTTGACAAAGCGCATCTGCTGCAGCTTGGCCTCTTGCATCTGGCGCAGCAGGCGGTTGAGTGCGACCTCGATGCTTGCCAGGTCGGCGTCGCCGGTGGTGACGCTCGGCGAGTCGACGCTTGCGCGCTCGATGGCCTGCTCCAGTGTTTCCATTTTGCCGCCGGCGAGTTGCATACGGCCGAGTTCGTCCACGCGCAGGGCCAGATCGTTGAGCGGCGCCATGGTGCGGCGCACGCGGCGGGCGCCGCCGAGCATGTTGAGCACGCTGATGACCTGCCAACCCACAACGACAAGGTAGAGAGGCCATAGCGTGACGAGGTCCTGCGCGAGGGGGAAAGTCTTGGTGGTACGCGCGAGCTCGACGGTATAGGTGAGCGTTGTCAGGTCCCAGCCGCGCGCGGGCGTCAGCGTCATGCCGCGAACGGTGGCGCTGGGGATCCATCCTGCGGTAAACGCGCCGTTGGGCAGCGTCTGGTTGTATCCATAGACAAGGATCGCCGCCACAATCACTACTAGCAGCAGGTCGAGCCAAACGTAGCTCATCAGGCGGCGCCACATATAGCTCCAGTTGATGGCGCGGGCGATGGAGGTGACGCGCTTGGCCTCGGCGTTACGCGCGGCAGACATAGCCCACCCCGCGCACGGTTTGGATGATGCGGGCGCCGCCGGCGTCCTCGATCTTGGCGCGTAGATGCGCGATGTGCACGTCGACGTTGTTGGTGTCGCCCATGTATTCGTAGCCCAGCGCTTCGTGCGCGATGCGTTCGCGCGTGAGCACGGTGCCGGCATGTGCCATAAGCAGGGCGAGGACATCGAACTCGCGGGCCGTGAGCGCGATGGGCGAGCCGGCGACCGTGACTTCGCGGCGGTCGGGATCGAGCACGACTGAGCCCACAGTGAGCGTGGCGGGGGAGGGTGTGGCAGCGGTCTGGGCCGTGTCGGTTGCCGGGGACATTGTGGCGATACCGGCGGCCGTGCCGCTCGCTACGCCAGCCCTGGCGCCGGCGCCGCCAACGCTGGAAGCCGTCCGCACGGCCTCCGAGCGCTTCAGCGCAACGCGGATCCGTGCGAACAGCTCCTCAATGGCAAACGGCTTGGTTAGGTAATCGTCAGCACCGGCATCGAGCCCGGCCACCTTGTCCATCACGGCATCTCGCGCGGTGACCATAATCACCGGCACATCCTTGTGCTTGCGTACGCGCCGCAGGACCTCCATGCCGTTGAGCTGCGGCAACAGCACGTCGAGCAGAATCAGATCGTAGTCGCGCTTCAGCGCCAGGTCCACGGCGGTGCGGCCGTCGGCGGCGTGCTCCACCTGGTAGCCCTCGTGCTCCAGCTCGAGCGTCACAAAGCGGGCGATTTTCTCCTCGTCCTCTACGATCAGGATTCGTGCCATACGTGCCCCCGTCTGCGATTACTTGTCGTCGTTGAGATTTTGCTTGATGTCGTCCGCGGCATCGGCAGCGTGATTCATAAGGTTGTTGATGCTGCCGGGCACGTCGCCGTCGCTATCGATGCGGTAACGCATGCCAAAGAACAGGCCAATCAGCATCAGCCATATCGTGGCGCCCCAGGCAAACAGCGCGACGATGGGGATCAGGATGGGAATGTTGAGGATAATCGCATCGCGGCGCGTGGCGATAAACTTGGTGTCCAGGCTCAGGCGGAAGAGCTTTTTGAGGTACTCCCACACGCTGTCCATCTTCTTAGAGAAGTCGGTCTTTTCGCTCGACTTCTCGTAGGCGGCCTGCGCGGCGACCATCTCGGCCGAGGGCTCGTCGACCGGCGCGGACTCGGTGGCGGCGTGTGCCGACGTGGTCTGGGTCTTGCCCTGCGACTCGAGCCAAATGATGGCATCCAGCACGTTGCCGTCGGCGGCGTCGAGCGCCGCCTTGGCATCGGTGTAGCTCACGTTGCACTTGGTGCGGATGGTTTCAACTTTTTCGAGGTCGTCCATGACCTGTCCTTTCGTTCGATGGGCGCGACGCCGGGCGATCTGCCCGGGCGCGAGCGTTGCGTTCGGCGGCCTGCGTTGCGCGGCGCCGCCCCGCCCTTGGTCGAACTCTATAGTGCAGGTTATAGATTAAGCGATTCTTGAGCCAAGATTAATGTTGGATGAGTTTTTGGGTGGCGGTGGGAAAAGTATTAGACCTCGATAGCGGGGGATGTGGTGCCGGTGCAAAACGGCGTCAAAGGTTGGTCGAGCAGGCGGTTTCTCCATTGATGTCCGCACGGCATGGGACACTTACCCTGCCGCCCTGCTCTGCCGCGGCGGCATGTACCCAAACAACGACCCTCTAAGGAGTTCGATACCAATGAGCGATAACACCAAGCATCTCGCAAAGAAGTGCGTCAAGGACGCGGGGCCGTGCCTCGCGTTGTGCCTTGCCGGCGCAGCGGTCGCGCTGCTGGCTGTTCTGGGGCCATTCGACGTGCTCCGAAGTGCCAGTTCTCTGCACGTTTGCATGGCCCTTGCCGGCGCCATGATGACCGGCGGCGTGCTCGATCTGGTTTTTTGGGTGCTTGACCCGTTTGGATGGAAGAACGAAGGGTAAGCCCTAAGGGATGGAAGGGCTGGAACGGTTGGCTTAGTGATCGTGCAGAATGTGGGCTAGCGACTTACAGGGAAGTGGTAATCCGATGACGGTCTATGTAACAGGCGATATTCATGGCGGCGCTGACATGCAAAAGCTCCGCGATTGGGAGCTTGGGGATAGCCTGGCGAGCGACGACTATCTCATCATCGCGGGCGACTTTGGCTTTCCTTGGGACTTTTCTACCGAGGAATGTGCCGATATTGCTTGGCTGGAGTCGCGCCCCTACACCGTGCTGTTTGTCGACGGCAACCACGAGCGTTTCGATCACTGGGCGGAACGCCCCATGGAGTTGTGGCACGGTGGGCTGACGCAGCGCCTGTCGGATACCTCGCCCATACGGCGCCTGACGCGCGGCGAGGTTTTTGAGCTCGACGGCTCAACGGTCTTTACCATGGGCGGCGCCACGAGCGTGGACAAGGAATACCGCATTCCGTATTCCAGCTGGTGGCCGCAGGAGCTGCCGGACGAGCGCAACTTTGAGGAGGCGCGGGCAAAGCTCGACAGCGTGGGCTGGACGGTCGACTACGTGATCACTCACACCTGCTCTACGCGCATGCTTTCGTCCACGCTTTATCCAGCGTCCGGCTGGAATTGCCCCTCCGTTGATCGGCTTACGGCATTTTTCGATGAGCTGGAAGACCGCTTGGACTACAAGCGCTGGTACTACGGGCATTTTCATCGGGATACCAACCCGGCCGAGCGTCACACCGTGCTCTACGACTGCATCGTTCGCTTGGGCGACGAACTCCAGCCCTGGGATGTTGCGTAGAGGCGGGGTGGCTGGCTACTCGACCGTTACAGTGATGTTCTCCTGATGCGCGCGGATGACGTCCCAGCTAAAGTGCTCGACCAGCTGCTCGGCGGTACGCGGCGTGGTGTCCGGCGCGATGCCTGTTTGCCCGGCGAGCCATCCCAACAGTGCCTCGGGTGTGCCAAAGCGGGTGCGGAGCTCGCCCAGGTCCAGATCGCGATCGCGCTTGGAAAGGCGGCGGCCGTCCGGTGACATGAGCAGCGGAATGTGCGCGTAGTGCGGCGTGGGCAGTCCCAGCAGATGTTGCAGATAGATCTGGCGCGGCGTGGAACCAAGCAGGTCGCATCCGCGTACGATCTCGGTGACGCCCATGGCAGCGTCGTCGACCACCACGGCCAGCTGATAGGCAAACACGCCGTCGCTGCGGCGCACCAAAAAGTCACCGCACTCGGTGGCGAGTGCTTCGCATTGGGCTCCGTACGTGCGGTCCACGAATTCGATCACGTCGCTGGCGAGGTCGTCGACGGTGGGCACGCGCAGGCGCGTGGCCGGAGCACGCAGGGCACTGCGGCGGGTGATTTCATCAGCAGAAAGACCTCTGCAGGCGCCGCGGTAGATGGGCGTGCCGTCGCTGGCGTGCGGCGCGCTCGCGGCGTGGAGTTCGGCACGCGTGCAAAAACAGGGATAGGTGAGGCCGGCGTCTTGCAGCTGGCGCAGGGCGTCCTCGTACAGATCCAGGCGATCGTGCTGGTAGTAGGGGCCTTCGTCCCACTCGAGCCCCAGCCAGGTCAGATCGTCAATCAGTTGAGCGGCAAGTTCCGGGCGCTTGCAGCGATCGTCCAGGTCCTCGATACGCAACACGATGCTGCCGCCCTGGCTGCGGGCCGAAAGCCATGCGCACAGGCAGCTGAACACGTTGCCCAAGTGCATGCGGCCCGAGGGCGACGGGGCAAAGCGGCCCACGACGGGCGCGGGGGCGGAGGCGGGTGGCGTCGCTGGCGCGTCCGCGGCGGGCGTTGCTATGTTGCGTGTTTTGATATCCATGCGGACGAGTATAGCGCGGGGCTTGGCAGGGAAGGCGTTGCCGCGCTCACAAGTTGGCGGCGGTGCGCATTGCGCACGGTGGGTTTGCGGCTCAAGGTCTCGATCGCTGCGTACCGACTTAGCCTCACAAACGACAGAAACCCCGGCAGCTCTTCGCAACTGCCGGGGTTTCCGCGGAAAAGGGGGACATGATCCTCGAGCGAACGGCAAAGGGGCAAACCGTTTTCGCTCAACTGCTTTATGCCCCTCGGCTGGCGGCTCAATCAGCGCGTGCCGCACCCACACAAAGCCGCTACACCTGTGACAGAGCTGTGAAGTGGTATCTATTGCTGGCGCAGGCCATGCCAAGGAGTGTCCCAGATTGCCGGCAGATAAGGAACGTCCCCAGGTGCCGGCCGCGGGCGTGACTTTCGTCCCGTTTGATACTCCGCTGGCCTAGATGTTCGTCATGTGCGCCCGTAAACGTGGGACAATGGCGTTGCTGGTATCACAGACAAAGGATGTGCCTATGAACGCCCCCGTTGCCAAAACCTGTCGGCAGCGCCGCCCGTTTGCGCGATTTGCTTCCGTCTGCGCACTCGTCGCGCTTGCATTGCTGCTACTGCCCGCCGCCGCACACGCCGACGGTTATTCCATGACCCAAACCTACATCAGCGCCACGGTCGAAGCCGACGGATCGCTGACCGTTGTCGAGGGACGCCAGTTTGATTTCGACGACGACATCAACGGCGTGTTTTGGGAGATTAATACGGGCACCAACCAGCAGGGCGGCACGGCGGGCGTCGACGTGCTGAGTGTCGAGGAAGAAGACACCGCGTTCAACAAAGTCGATAGCGCGAACAAGGGTGACTCTGGCGTCTACACGGTCGAGCAGACTGGTGACGGCGTAAAGATTAAGGTATTCAGTCCTCACGAGAGCGGCGACAGCGCGATCTATTACGTGAGCTACACCATGACCGGCGCGGTCATGAACTGGGCCGATACCGCCGAGCTCTACTGGAAGTTTGTGGGCGATGGCTGGTCTGCGGATTCCGATGACGTCGAGATGGAAGTGCGCTTCGCAAATGCCGCTGCCGGGACGGCGGCCGTCAAGGGCGATAACTTCCGCGCATGGGGCCACGGCCCGCTGACGGGCGACGTGTCACTCGATGAGGACGAGCCCATGGTCACCTATACCATTCCCTGCGTGCATCAGGGCGAATTCGCCGAGGCGCGCATCGCCTTCCCCAGCGACTGGGTGCCGCAGCTTGCCGCCTCGGGCGAAGAGCGCATGTCAACGATTCTGAGCGAAGAGAAAGAATGGGCTGACGAAGCTAACGCCCGCCGCGCTCATGCTCGCATGATTGCCAATGCGCTTGCCGTGCTAAGTGTTGTCGCAGCGGTGGTCTTTACCGGCATAATCGTTGTGCTCAAGCTGCGCCGCCGCAAGCCCAAGCCGCTTTTCCAGGACGAATATTTCCGCGACGTGCCCTCGGCCGACCATCCCGCCGTGCTTTCGGCCCTCATGAGTTGGAACGAGGTGCCCGATCAGGCATATATCGCCACGCTCATGAAGCTCACTGACGACCGTGTGATTAAGCTGGAGCAGGCGACCGCGACCAAGGCCAAGAAGGGTCTGTTGGGGCGTGAAAAAGAAGAGCAGACGTATCGTGTGACGGTGAGCGATGCGGGCTGGAAGTCGGCCAAGGGCATTGACCGCATGGTGCTCAAGGTCTTCTTTGCCGGTGCTAAGCCTGACGAGAACGGCGATCGCTCGCGCACGTTTGACGAGCTGCAGCACTACGTCAAACAGCACGCTACGCCCGTGGGCGACAAGCTCGAGGACTATCAGAACACCGTTAAGGGCAAGCTGGCCGATAGCGAGTACGTTGCCTCGGACGGCATTGTCGCAATGGTGTTTGGCCTGGTCCTGGGCATTCTAATTGCCTTTATTCCTATTGGATCCATTTTCTTTACCGATGGCGCGCAGGCAAACGTTATCGCTGCGATTATCTCGGTGCCCATCGTGCTTGTGGGCATTGGCGTGAGTCTCACCTTCCGCCGCTTTACGCCGGAGGGCGCCGAGGTGGCGGCTCGCTGCAAGGCGCTCAAGCATTGGCTCGAGGACTTCACGCGCCTAAAGGAAGCCGTCCCCGGCGATCTGGTCCTGTGGAATAAACTTCTGGTGATGGGCGTGGCGCTGGGCGTTTCGAAGGAAGTCCTGCGTCAGCTTGCCGAGGCTGTTCCTCCCGAGGTGCGCGAGGCCGACGGCTTCTACGACAATTACCCCTGCTACTGGTGGTACTACCATCATTACGGTATCGAGTCTCCGCTCGATTCGTTCGATGACGTGTATCACGAGAGTATCCGTGAGCTGGCGTCGAGCTCCGACAGCTCGGGCGGCGGCGGAGGCGGCGGCTTCTCTGGCGGCGGAGGCGGCGGCGTCGGCGGAGGCGGCGGCGGAACGTTCTAACGGTCGTAGATTATGGGATGGGCTTTTCTCGACAGCCGTCGGGGAAAGCCCATCCCTTTTTATGCGCTACCTACGAAGACTGTCCCCAACGACTAGTCATTTAAGAACGTCCCTAACGACTACCAAGGAGTGTCCCGGGGTGCCGGCATAAAAGGAACGTCCCTAACTGCCAGGTTTAGGCTGTTAGATCGAGTTCGTAGAGGAAGCTTTCGCGCGGCATGTCGTGACGGCGCTCTTCGCGGTTGGCGCGGTGCGTGGCCGTGCGCTTAAAGCCGTGCAGCTCGTAGAACTTCCACGAGCAGTTGGAGTCGGTGTACAGGTGCGCCCTCGTCGCTCCAAGCGAGGACAGGTGCGAGACCGCGGCATCGAGCAGAACCGTGCCAACGCCCAGGCCATGGACATCGCGATCCACGGCAAGCAGCGTGACCTCGTTGTCGTGCGGCAACGGGCTGCTCTCGAGCAGGCGGTTGTTGGTTCGGATGGTTGCGCGCACAAACGAGAGATACTCGGCGCACGCATCGGGCTCTAGCTCACGCATCTGCGATAGCAGCGCGCGTTCGGTATCCATCCAATGCTCGTTGATAGTGGCGCCGGAGCTCTGTCCCGCACGCGCGAGCGAAATGCCACGCGCCTGACCGTCGATTACGGCAACCTGCGAAAACGTCGATGACGAAAGGCAATAGGCGAGGTCGCACGCGGCCTCAAGGCGGTTGTACTCATCGTTATCCGAATTGTTATGCCAAAGCTGCTGCAGAATCAGCGCGATGGCGTCGAAGTCTTCGGTATCAAACGGTCGGTAGAGAACCCGCGAGACCATGGTGCCTCTTTCTTTTGCGGATGCATATCGAGCACAGTTCTACCACGCCATTGGCATCTAATTATGGTGCCCCTGTGTTCCATGAACTCACCGTGCCCGGTGCCATGCCCATCCCCTCCGCTCGCAAACTTTTTCTGCACATGCGCCCGTTGCGGGGTGCATCGATGCGCTCGATGCGCTACATTAAATCAGTATTTTCAATGCCGCTGCGCGAGCGCTGCAGATCGACGTATCACCGACTCACAGAGCACGGCGGCGTACCAGACAGGAGGACTGCATGGGATCTGATGTGAAGATCGCACGCGCGTTGATCTCGGTTACCGATAAGACGGGCGTCGTCGATTTCGCACGGACGCTGGTTGACGACTTTGGCGTCGAGATCATCTCTACGGGCGGCACGGCTCGTGCCATCGAGGACGCGGGCATTCCCGTAACCCCCATCGAGGAGTTCACGGGCTATCCCGAGATGATGGACGGCCGCGTTAAGACCCTGCACCCCAAGGTTCATGGCGCGCTGCTGGCCCGCCGCGATTCCGAGCAGCACATGCAGGAGGCGGCTCAGCACGGCATTAAGCTGATCGACCTGGTCGTCGTCAACCTGTACGAGTTCGAGAAGACCGTTGCCAACCCCGAGGTCACCTTCGCGGACGCTATCGAGCACATCGACATCGGTGGCCCCTCCATGCTGCGCTCTGCTGCCAAGAACGCCACGAGCGTTACCGTCATTTCCGACCCGGCCGACTATGATGCCGTCCTGGCCGAGATGCACGAGACCGGTGGCTGCACCACGCTTTCCACCCGTCGTCGCCTGCAGGTGAAGGTCTACCAGACCACCGCCGCCTACGACACGGCCATCTCCCGCTGGCTCGCCGCCCAGGCAAGCGACGTGGCGGACACCTCTGCCAAGCTCGAGATTTCGCTGGAGAAGGTCGACGACCTGCGCTATGGCGAGAACCCGCAGCAGAAAGCCACAGTCTATCGCTTTGCCGAGGGCTGCGAGAACACCGCGAGCTCGCAGTTCCCGCTCGTGGGCTCCAAGCAGATCCAGGGCAAGCCGCTCAGCTACAACAACTATCTGGATGCCGACGCCGCTTGGAACCTGGTCCGCGAGTTCGACGAGCCGGCCTGCGTAATCCTCAAGCACCAGAACCCCTGCGGTTCCGCCGTTGCCGAGGACATCACGGCTGCCTACGACCGCGCTTTTGCCTGCGATCCCAAGAGCGCCTTCGGCGGCATCATCGCCTGCAACCGCGAGGTTCCCTTTGATCTGGTTGAGCACTTTGCCGATCAGAACAAGCAGTTCGTCGAGGTCATCATCGCCCCGAGCTACACCGCCGAGGCGCTCGAGCGCATGGCCAAGCGCCCCAACCTGCGCGTGTTGGCGACCGGCGGCGTGGACCACGGCGCTCAGGTGGAGCTGCGCTCCGTCGACGGCGGCATGCTGGTGCAGGAGGTCGACCACGTGACCGAGGATCCCGCGACCTTTACGTTCCCCACCGACCGCAAGCCCACCGACGCCGAGATGGCCGAGCTCGAGTTTGCCTGGAAGGTCTGCAAGGGCGTTAAGTCCAACGCCATCCTGGTCTCCAAGGGCAAGGCCGGCATTGGCATGGGCCCCGGTCAGCCCAACCGCGTTGACTCCGCACTGCTGGCCTGCGAGCGTGCCGAGGACTTCTGCGAGCGTGAGGGCGTGGAGAAGGGCGGCTTTGCCTGCGCAAGCGACGCGTTCTTCCCGTTCCGCGACAACGTCGACGTGCTTGCCGCGCACGGCGTGACCTGCATCATCCAGCCCGGCGGCTCCAAGCGCGATGACGAGAGCATTCAGGCCTGCAACGAGCACAATATTGCTATGGTCTTTACCGGCGCCCGCCACTTCCGCCACTAAGTTCCGCCTTGGGACAAAATAATCTCCGCAAAAGACGGCTGCTCCGTTTGGAGGGCCGTCTTTTTGGTATAAGAGGACGGAATGACTAACACGAAAGGTACAACCATGCCCCAGATTGATGATGCCGAGCTGTTTGGCAATGCCGAGGATCAGCGTGCGTACGAGGAGTTTTGCGCTAATCAGGAGGCGGTCGAGAAGTTTACGCTCGACAAGCCCGCGCTTGTCTGCCGTTGGCGCATGTCCAATAAAAAGGTGCCCATGCTCAATCGCCACATTCGCGCACTGTCCGAGCGCCTGGTGCAGGGCGAGCCGCTTACCCATAACATGCTCAGCTGGGCCAAGCAGCACGTTGAGTGGTCGCTTGCCGAGGGCGATTACACTGCGCACGACGGCGTACTCATGCTGGTGATCGACATCAACGGCAACGCCGCCATGACGGTGGGGGAGTACGAGCCGCTCGCCGATACGTCGGCCAAGGCGCTGCGTGCCCGTTCCGCCGAGGCCCGCTCCGAGGCCGACGAGACCGGCGTGGCGCCCGAGCTGCTCGCCGCCGTCAACAACGGCGAGCTTGCCTTTGTGGCGCCGGCGGACGAGTGCCTGTGCGGCACGGCGACGCTCATCGAGCAGCTGGCCCAGACCAAGGGCATCCCGGTCACGCGCGTAGATATTCCCGCACAGCTCAAGGGCGCCTTGTTCCTGGTGAGCGACGAGCACGGTGTGGTCCCCGCAACCGAGACGGACGCCGCCGAGGCCGACGCCGCTACGGTCGCCTTCTTCGCCGAAGGCTACGAAAAGCTCCGCGCCCGCCGCTAAATGATGTTTCTGGGACGGGGATTAAAAACTCATTTAATTCCCGTGCTCGTCGCGAGCGAGGGGCAAGCCTCTGCCGCTCGCGAACAGTTCTGTCACCTTGGTGCCGCGCGAGGCGCGTACCTGCGGCTCCGCGGTCATAATGGGGCAAGACAACCAAGAGGGGAGCGGAATCCATGGCGCTAATCTATATCGTTGAGGACGACGAGCCCATTCGTCGCGAGCTTGCCGATATCCTTGCCCGTGCGGGTTTTGGGGTCGAGGCCTGCGAATCATTCGAGCACGTCTCGCGCGATATTCTCGCTGCCGCGCCCGACCTGGTGCTGCTCGACCTCACGCTTCCCGTCAAGGACGGCCAGCATATCTGCCACGAGGTCCGCCGCGAATCCGAGGTTCCCATCATCGTCCTCACCTCGCGCACGACCGAGATTGACGAGGTCATGGCCATGACGCTCGGCGCGGACGACTTTGTTCCCAAGCCCTATAGCGCGCGCGTTCTCGTGGCGCGCATCAACGCACTGCTGCGTCGCACCGCGGCGGCAGGAGAGCGCAGCACACTTGTCCACAAGGGGCTGGAGCTCGACCTCGCCCGCTCCATGGTCACCAATACGCAAACCGGTACCAGCACCGAGCTCACCAAAAACGAACTGCGTATCCTCTCGCTGCTTCTGAGCCGCGCGGGCAAGATCGTTTTGCGCTCGGCCATCATGCAGGACCTGTGGGACTCCGATGCCTTTGTGGACGACAACACGCTCACCGTCAACATCAACCGTTTGCGCACCACGCTCGAAAAAATCGGCATCAAGGGGTATTTGACGACGCACCGCGGTCAGGGCTATTCGGTCTAGGGGCCGGTCATGTCGTTTGCCAAGTTTTTTAAAGATGCGTTGCTTCCCGTCGCCGTGTGGACGTGCGGCGTGCTGCTGAGCTGCTTTGTGCTGACGGTCGCCGGCGCACCCGTTTCTATAGTGGTCGTGGCGGTCGGCGTGTCCTTTATCTTTGGTATGCTCGGCATCGTGATCGAGTACGCTCGCCGTCGCCGTTTTCTGCGTCAGTTGGAGCGCGCGGCAGAGGAGCTCGAGAGTCCCGCATGGGTGCAAGAGATGGTGCAATGCCCGACCTATGCCGAGGGCGAGCTCGAATACGAGGTCTTGCGCCGGGTGGGCAAAGCCGCCTGCGACGAGGTTGCCGAAGGCAGGCGTCAGACCGATGACTATCGCGACTATATCGAGAGCTGGGTCCACGAGGCCAAGCTGCCCCTGGCGGCGGCTCACCTGATTTTGGAAAACCTGGACAGCAGCGAAGACGACCTGTCGCGCGTGGACGACCTGGCACGCGAACTTGCCCGCGTGGAGCGCTATATCGACCAGGCGCTGTACTACGCGCGCTCGGAAGTCGTGGAGCGCGACTACCTGATTCGCCGCTGGGATCTCAAAACCTTGGTGACGGGCGCGATTAAAGCCAACGCGCGCGAGCTCATTGCGGCGCATGTGGCCCCGGTGTGCGAGAACCTCGACTTCGAGGTCTTTACCGACGAGAAGTGGCTCGAGTTTATTCTGGGCCAGCTCATTCAGAACAGCATTAAATATGCGCGTGAGGACGGCGCAAAGATCGTGTTTTCGGGTGCGTTGCTGGACGAGGGTCTGGCAAGCGAGCGCATCGAGCTTACCGTCGCGGACAACGGCTGCGGCGTGTGTGCGGCAGACCTGCCGCGCGTGTTCGAGAAGGGCTTTACCGGCGACAACGGCCGCACCACCAAGCGCGCAACGGGCATCGGTCTCTATCTGGTGGCGCGCCTGTGCTCCAAGATGGGCATCGACGTCACCGCGGCATCGGAGCCGGGCGAAGGCTTCGTCGTAACATTCGCCTTCTCAACCAACAAGTTCCAATACTTCGAGTAACGCACACGGCAAACGCCCGTCCAAACAAAATGTGCCGCCCCAAACGGGGCGGCACACCATTTTTCCATCAGCCAACTCGCTGAAGTACGGTGACGAAGGCGCAAGGCCGGGAGGGGTTATCTAAGCCGACATCCCGCAGCCGCGAAGCGGCGAGGACGTCGGCGTGATAACCCCGCAGGCCTTGCGCCGGCGGGAAGGAACCTACTTCACGACCAAGATGTCGCAGTCCGTGTTGCGCAGCAGGAACGTCGAAATCGAACCCAGCAGCGCATACTTGATCGAGGACAGGCCGCGGGCGCCGCAGAGCACCAGGTCGGGCTTAACCACGTCGAGCATCTCGTCCTTGAGCGTCTCGCGAATACGGCCGGCGCGAATCATGACCTCGACCTCGGGAATATCGGGATTGGCCTTGGCCTCTTCGAGCTGCTTGGCGATGGAGTTCTTAAATGCCT
>CAUADW010000015.1 GCA_958427895.1 uncultured Collinsella sp. | reverse complement strand
GTCGTCGCTGGGGATGGCCGCGATTTAGCGGTCCAGGAAATCGTCCGCAGTCCCGGGCGGATTGTGGGATGTAGCTTCCGCTTGGGGACTGTTTGGGAAACTGCGGGACGGAATTTTGCTTTATTGTGGGTCGCACTTTCCGAAACCAGCCCCAAACGGAAAGTGTGTCCCAGAATTCGCGCTCGAAATGGGATGGAGTTTCCGCCGTCCGCCTACCAGCAAAAAGACCTCCGGAGCTGTTGCTCTGGAGGCCTTTCGTTTACATGCAAACGGGTGCGTTAGTTGTTCTTGGTCAGACGCTCGACGTCGTGGGCGATCATGTATTCCTCATCGGTGGGGATGACCATGACCGTGACGGAAGAGCCGGCGGCGCTGATGACCTGCGGGCCGTTGCCCACGGCCTCGCGGTTCTTGTTGTTGTCGATACGCACGCCCAGCCACTCAAAGCAGTCGCAGAAGGCCTTGCGAATCGACCAGTCGTTCTCGCCGATGCCGGCGGTAAAGGTGATGGTATCCACGCCCGCCATGGAGGCGATCATGGAACCGGCCTGCTGCATGGCCTTGTAGGCAAACATGTCGAAGGCGAGCAGGCAGCGCTCGTCTCCCTCGGAGGCGCGCGTACGGATGTCGCGGGCATCGTTGGAGATGCCCGAGATGGCAAGCAGACCGGACTGCTTGTTCATCATGTCGTCGACTTCCTGGTAACTGTAGCCGCCCTCGCGCTGAAGATAGCACACGGTGGCCGGGTCGATGGAACCGCAACGGGTGCCCATCATCAGGCCGTCGAGCGGTGTGAGGCCCATTGTTGTGTCGCGGCAAACGCCGTCCTCAATGGCGGCGAGCGAAGCGCCGTTGCCCAGATGGCACGAAAGCAGACGGTGGCAGCACGAGCCCAGAATCTCCTTTGCCATCATCCACTCGTAGCGGTGGCTCGTACCGTGGGCGCCGTACTTGCGCACATGGTACTTGTCGCACACGTCCTTGGGCAGCGCGTAGGTGTAGGCAACCTCGGGCATGGTCATGTGGAACGAGGTGTCGAAGACGGCCACGTTGGGCAGCTCCGGATACTTCTCGCGGCAGTATTCGATTGCCGCGGCCTCGCCGTAATTGTGCAGTGGGGCGAGCGGGGCCACCTCAAGGATCTTAGCCATGACCTCGTCGTCAACGACTGCGGAATCATCGAAGTGCCAGCCGCCCTGAACGATACGGTGGCCGATGCCATCGATCGTAAAGTCGGTCTTCTCGAGCTCCTCGAGCACGCGAGCGATAGCAGAGCGATGATCAGGGAAGGGAACCTCCTCGGTCTGCTTGGCGCCACCGTTCTCGGAATGACCAAAGATACCCATGTCCGAGCCGATACGCTCGCAGTTGCCCTTGGCGAAAACCTCGCGGGTATCGGTATCCAGAAGCTGATATTTAAGGCTTGAGCTGCCGGCGTTGACAACAAGTACGTTCATGAGACTCCTTCGTGATTACAGTACGGTCGGCAAACCTATAGGGCGGCCGTACCCTTAATAAGAAGTTATCAGAATTCAATAAATATCTATTAAACTCTTCGCCCAAAGAGCATAAAAGGGGGCTGAACGGCACAAGCCATCCAGTCCCCTCCCCTTGCATCAATTACTTGCTGTTGACGATGCGCTCGACGTCGGAGGCGATCATGAACTCCTCATCCGTGGGGATGACGAAGATCTTGACCTTGGAATCCTTGGCGGACAGGCACCAAGCGCCGTCGCCACGCAGAGCGTTGCGGGCATGGTCCATCTTGACGCCCATAAAGGCCAGACGATCGGCCACGCCGGCGCGGACAGCCGGAGCGTGCTCGCCGATGCCGGCGGTAAAGACCAGGGTGTCCATGCCGCACATGGAAGTGGCCATCTCGGCAGCCTTGGCGGCAATCTTGTAAACGAACATATCGAAGGCGAGCTGGGCCTCGGGGTCACCAGCAGCGGCGAGCTCCTCGACGTTGCGGCAGTCGTTGGTCTTGCCGCCGGTCACAGCCAAAAGGCCGGACTTCTTGTTCATCATCTCGTCGACCTCGTCGAAGGTGTAGCCACCTTCGCGCTGCAGGTAGCACACGGTAGCAGGGTCGATGGAGCCGCAGCGGGTGCCCATCATGACACCGTCGAGCGGCGTCAAGCCCATGGTGGTGTCCATGCACTTGCCGTCCTCGATGGCGCACAGGGAAGCGCCAGAACCGATGTGGCACACGACGACCTTGCGAGCCTCGCCGTTGGTCATCTCGGCAACCTTCTTGGAGATGTAGCGGTAGCTGGTGCCGTGGGCGCCGTACTTACGGATGTGCAGCTTGTCGCAGACGTCCTTGGGCAGGGCGTAGGTCTTGGCGACCTCGGGCATATTGAAGTGGAAAGCAGTGTCGTAGACCGTGACGTTGGGCAGGTCGGGATACTGCTCGAGGCAGTACTCGATAACGTTGGCCTCGGGGTTGTTGTGCAGCGGGGCGAGCGGAGCGACCTCGCGGATCTTGGCGAGGACGTCCTCGTCGACGAGGGAGGAATCGCCGAAGTACCAACCGCCCTGAACGATACGGTGGCCGATGCCCTCGATCTTGACACCGTTGGCCTCGAGGTCCTTCAGGACGACCTCGATGGCGACCTTGTGGTCGGGGAACTCGATGTTCTCGGTCACCTTCTTGGAACCGTTGGCAGCGTGGGTGAAGGTACCGCCGGTAAAGCAGACGCGCTCGCAGGAGCCCTTTGCGGACACCTTGTGGGACTTGGTATCGATGACCTGATACTTAAGCGTCGAAGATCCTGCGTTGACGACCAGAACGTTCATGTGTCTCCCTACTAACAGGCGGTGTGGCGCCGCCAGGTTACATACGCTTCAATAATAAACCCAAACGCCCTCGCGCTCGGGTTTATTGCGTTGATATATAAGTTATCGATGCCCAAATACTCACGGCCTTTGACTTGTAAGACGAAATAGCGCGGGGATATACACCAGGGAAGAAATCCCGAGCGCAACAAGCAATACGACTCGAATGCCCGCAACGCTACTCAACACAGCGTTGAGCAGATAGAAAAGGATGGCACCAACCGCCACCATCTGGCTTTGAACCGAAATCAGCGAACAGCGCATCGATGAATCGGCAGCATTTTGGAAAACTGAGTATTTGATTGGGGCAAACAACGAGTACGCAACCGTCTGCAGCACATAGAACACGGGCAGCAAATTAGCCGGAGTAAGGGGGAATCAAAAACAAAGCTGTCAATGCTAAGCGAATGATGCCGCAAATACGCGCAAAACGGCCCTTGTCGACACGAGCAATCACACTGGGTACGATAAACCCTATGGAGGCGGAGGCAAGGAGCTGGATCGCAATGGTCACGCCCGAAGCGACGGCATTCATTCCGCGACCCGCAAGCAGCAGTGAGAAAAAGTCTTCCAGGGCGACAAAAGCAAATGCCTGAGAACAGTCCATGATGAACGCCGAACGAAGAATACCATTACACGCAATAGCGGCACCGATCATCTTCGGGCTAATTCCACGTTCAGGTGTTGCCGCAGTGCCCTCTCTTCGCATCTCAGGAATGCAGACAACAACAACCAACGTCAACACCATTGCGATGATATCTGCCGAAAGACCAACGAGATACGCGCCAGCGGACGAAATGAAACCGCCCACACAAGCGGAGAAGGCATAAGACGCATAGAAGACAAATCGCTCAACGATATTAAGTCTCACGAGTTGGTCCTGAGAGACGCTATCAATGTAAATCGCTTCGATGGATCCGCTCACACATGCAACGGCAAAACCCTTGAGAGCAAACGCACCGATTAAAAGCAGAGGAGATCGGACGAGGAGCAGGGCGGCGTAGTACCCAAGCATTCCCGCAATGCCAACGAGGCCGCTTGTCTTTCGTCCAAACCTATCAGCAATATAGCCAGTGGGAACTTCAAGGATGAACTTGCTCACTTGATACGCAATCATCATGCTAGAAATCGCTACCATCGAGAATCCGACGAATTCAAGGTAAACCGTCAGAAAATACAAAATGGTGCTGAAGTTCGACAGAAAAACGAACGTCATATAAAGCAAAACCGTACGGTTTTTCATGCTCCGCCCTCCAAGAGCCAATAGCCCAAACCGAAATCTTGGAAAAGCATGAGGGCAAAGCCGTCAGTCATGTGTTACAAGGCGTCAACATTCACTTGACGCCACGAGGCCAAATGGCCTCACGAAGCGAGATGACGCAATAGGTGAAGAAATACCGTCTGGTGTCGATCGGTCCAGGCATTTTGTCGATAGCAAAAATAGATGGGCAAGGCCACGTCATGCGAGCCTTCAATGGAGCACTCGCTCACTTCCAGTCCATCTGTTGCGAGAGAAGAGCCAGAAAAACTCAATATCAATCCCCCGGCTTGAAGAAACTCAGTCTGCGCCCTGTTTTCGTATTCGACGTCGCGGAAGCGAAAATTGACGAGCTGGGCTTCAGGGCATTGGTTAATCGCATTGAGACAGGGTGACAAATTAATGGGAACAGCGAGCCTGCCGCTCAGTAACTCGCGAATGGTCATGGCGCCCACAGATTGATGACCCGCTGGACACGAAAGAACCTTGAGCTCCTTTTCACCCAAGTATTTTGAAGAAAGGACGCTGTCCCTTGGTTCCTCAAATGAGATGGCCGCGTCCGAAATTCCAAGCACAAGTGATTCAAAGCATGTGGCCGTTGGCTGATGCCAAACATCAAGGTGAATCTGGGGGTGCGAGCTTTCAAACGAGTCGTACCAGTTTTCGGAAAAAAGACGCCCCCGCCCGTGAAGACAGGGGGCGTAAAGACGGAAGTGGCCGTCGGGCGAAACGCCGCCGTTCCCCGATTGAGCGTACTTTTTGAGATCGTCGACTTGTGCCAGGATTACGCGTGCACGACGCGCAAATTCTCTGCCCGCCGGAGACAAAACAGCCTCCCCCGCCGATCGGTCGAGCAAAACAATCTGATACTCAGATTCCAACTTTTTGATTGCCGACGAAACGGCCTGTGGGCTCACGTGAACGGCGCGAGCCGCTTTGCGCACGCCGCCGTAGTTCGCTACCGCTTGAAGGTATTCGAGTTGAGAAAGCTGCATAGGTTACTCCAAAGGCAGCCAAGGCGACGGGCCGTGCGTCCTCAGATGAGGTTCTCGCCCAGGTTCTTGCCGCCGAGGACGTGCATGTGGAAGTGCATGACGGTCTGGCCGGCATTGACGCCCTTGTTGGAGATGACGCGGAAACCGTCCTCCAGGCCCTTGGCCTTAGCGACCTCCTGGATGGCGTGGGCCATGGCGCCCATGGTCTCGGCAGGCACGTTGTCGGCGATGTCGCTGTAGTGCTTCTTGGGGATCACGAGCGTGTGGACCGGTGCCTGGGGGTTGAGGTCGTCGAAGGCGATGACCTGGTCGTCCTCATAGACAACGGTCGAAGGGATCTCGTGGTTGGCAATTTTGCAGAAGATGCAATCACACATGGTAGGTTCCTTTCTCACAGACCAAGGTAATTATATTTGGTCGGGATGGTTAGAACGAAAGGTTGTCGTCGGTGTTGGCGGCCTCGCCGTCGGCGAGCACGTCGTTGCCGTCGACGTCCTTAAGGAGCACCGAGACCTTCTGCTCGGCATCGGACAGGCGGGTGCGCAGGCTCTTGAAGAGCTCGACGCCGCGGGTATAGCTCTCAAGCGACTCCTCGAGCTCCATATCGCCCGACTCCAGGCTGCGGATGATGAGCTCCAGCTCCTGCGAGGCCTGCTTGTACGTAAGCTGCTCGACCGGGGTCTTCTCTGCCATATCTGTTTCCTTTCCTAAAGGTTTATCGCTATGAAACGCGGCTTACTCGACCGTATCGACCGTTGCCGCCACGTTGCCGTCCGCCATGCGCACGCGGATGGCGTCGCCGGGCTTAAAGGTCTTGGCACTCGTAGCCACACCGTCCTCGCTGTACGCGATGGAGTAACCGCGGGCAAGCACCTTGAGCGGCGACAAGGCATCGAGCGACGCGGCAGCTCGGCCCAGGTCGGACGCGGGCTTGCTGAGCATCGTACGTCCCTGATGCTCCAGACGGGAGCTCGCAAGCGTGAGCGCATGGCGCTTGCTATCGAGCCCCGAGGTGCTTGCGATCAAGCGCTCGGGCAGACGCTCGAAGTTGGAGCGGAAGACCCCAACCGAACGCGTTATGGCGCCGGACAGACGATCGGCCGTCAGGGCAAGCTCAGACTCGCGACGCTCGACCATAAACGTTGGGTCGTTGAGGCACGGGCGGCACGCGGCCGCATCGAGCGCGTCGCCCAGACGAGCCGTATAGGCGTCCCAGGCACGACGACCGCGCTGGTCGAGCATTTCCAGATCGACCTGATCCGACCCGATCATCGAAGCCATCGCGGCGCCCAGACGCTGATGGCGCGTCTCGAGCACGTCGGCCAACTCCGTCATGGCCGGCGCCACCGATTCTGCCGCTGCCGTTGGCGTGGAGGCGCGACGGTCGCTCACCATGTCGCAGATCGAGGTATCGGGCTCATGCCCAATACCGGTCACCACGGGCACGGGACAGGCTGCCACCGCACGGGCAAGATTCTCGTCGTTAAAGGTCATGAGGTCCTCGAAGGAACCGCCGCCACGCACGAGCAAAATGCAATCGGGCGCCGGCGTAATGGCAGCGGCGCGGCGCAAGCCTTCAATAAGCTCCGCCGGCGCACCCTCGCCCTGGACCTTTGCGCCCACGCAGACAAGCTCGACGAGCGGGTTGCGACGGCGCAGCGTACGCTTGACGTCGTCGATTACGGCGCCCGAAAGCGAGGTGACGACCGCCACGCGCGAGCAAAACACCGGGATGCGGCGCTTGCGCGCTTCGTCCATCAGGCCCTCGCGGCGTAGCTTTTCGGCCAACTGAGCCACCTGCTGACGCAGCAAGCCCTCCCCCGCCAGCGAGAACGAGCGGGCGACGAAGCTCATGCGACCCGTAGGCTTGTAGAGATTGAAGCTGCCTTTAAAGCTCACCTGCATGCCGTCGCGCAGATCGAAGGTGCGCTTAAGGTAGGCGCCCTTCCAGATGATGCAGTCGACGGCCGCCGAGTCGTCCTTGATTTGGAAGTAGCAGTGGCCGCTTCGGGCATTGGGACCACGAAAACCCGTGACCTCGCCCAAAACGCTCAGCTGCGGAATGGCATCGAGCGCACCGGCGGCGATCTCCACCGCTTGGCTCACGCTAAGCTCTTTGCGCTCCTGATCGTCCGAACCGTCGAACTCGGCGGAAACGGCATTGCCGGTTAGGTTCCAGCCTGCCACGCAGCCTCCTTTCGTCATCGTGCACAAGGGCTCCGGCCCCGTGCAAATTTAAGTCCAACACATAGTACAGCGCCGCGAGGACACGAATCCCCGCGGCGCCTGCCTGTCCTATTTGTTATCGGTTGGAATTTCTGTTGTAGCGAGCCATAAGGTAGAGCAGTTGAATGATCGAAGTGAGCGCTGCGGCCACATAGGTAAGCGCGGCTGCCGTCAGCACCTTCTTGGCGCCGTTGACCTGCTTGGAACTCATGCCCGACTGTTCGATATACGCCACGGCGCGGCGACTGGCATCGATCTCGACCGGCAGCGTAACCAGCTGGAACAGCACGCTAAACGAGAAGAAGACCAGCGCGAGGGTCGTGAGCCCCGCGATGTTCATGAACAGGCCCATGAGCAGCACGATCGTCCAGGTGTTCTGGGTAAAGTTGACGACGGGGACCAAAGCGGTACGTACCTTCATCATGGCGTAACCGCTTTGGCGCTGGGCGGCATGGCCCGCCTCGTGGCAGGCGACGGCAACACTTGCGACCGACCCGCCCGAACGGTTGGCATCCGACAGATACAGGTTGTTGTCCTGCGGGTTGTAATGATCGGTGAGCTCGCCGGCAACGCCCTTGATGCCCACGGCGCTACAACCGTTGGCGTCGAGCATGCGGCGAGCGACCGTGGAACCCGTATCGCCGTCCGAGCGAACCTTAGACCACGTCTTGTACGTCGAGTTGATATAGCTCTGCGCGGCAAGGCCAAGCACCGTGCAGACAAGAACAACCAGCAGGTACAGCGGGTCAATGCCAAAGCCATATCCATAGTAATAAGGCATGCGAATTCCTCCGAATCGAGTTACACGTTGGAGGCATTCTACCCACTCAGCCGACTAGGCTTCCCTATAACAACTCAATCTTTCCGTCCTTCACGGTGAGTCCCATGTTGCCCGAGAGCAGATCGTCCAGGCGCGAGCCCACGAGCTCAAAGCGCCAGCCTTCGCGCAGGGGGCTCTGCTCGGGATGCTCAATATAGTCGGCCAGGTCATCGCGCGAGGCAATGACCGAGGTCGCCACGCCCGAGCGCTCGGCGACCAGGCGAATGAGCGCATACATCAGGTCCGTCACGCTTTCCAGCTCCGGCGAAATCTGACGGTGCCCGCGCACCATGAGCGGCAGGCGATCGTGCGGGCAGCTCGCACCGCGCTTAATGGCCATGAGCGCGCCGTCCACGTCGCGCTCCCCCAGCTGATCGGTGCCGCGGATGCTGCGGAACTCCTCAACGCGCACAGGATTGCGCTTGACGAGCGCCAGCAGCGTATCGTCGGACATGACCCACTTGCGTGGGATGTTGCGGCGCTCGGCGCGGTCCTCGCGCCAAGCGGCAAGCTCGCGCGCGATGCCCAGCTGATGGCGGCTACACGAGTTGATGCGCTTGACCTTGCGGAATGCCTCATGGCGGTCGGCGCGGTAGTGCGACTCGTCGGCCAGCGGACGCAACTCGTCGAGCACCCAGTCCACGCGGCCCAGCTCACGCAGGCGGCTCATCATCTCGGTATAGGCGACAATCAGGTACTTGACGTCATCGATCGCGTACTCGATCTGTTTGTCGGTCAGCGGGCGGCGCGACCAGTCGGTCAGCGACTCGGTCTTGGGCAACGAAACGCCGCAAAACGTCTGCACGAGCGCGCCGTAGGAAATCTGCTGGCGCTCGCCCAAAAAGGCGGCGGCGACCTGTGTGTCAAAAATGGGACGCGGCAGCACGCCCACGGTATGGAGCATAACCTCCATATCCTGCGAGCAGGCGTGAAACACCTTGGTCACGCTCTCATCGCCCATAAGCTCGGCGAGCGGCGACAGGTCGTCGATCACCAGAGGATCGACCGCGACGCTCTCGGCAGGGGTGGCGATCTGGACCAAGCACAGGCGCGGGTGGAACGTGCGCTCGCGCAAAAACTCGGTATCGACGGCAATCGCGTCGAACTCGCGGGCGCGTTGGCAAAAGTCGAGCAGAGCCTGATGTGTGGAAATGTACATATCAACCCATCGAATAAGGTTAGGCCCGAAAAACACGGGTAGGATATCGGCATTACCTTACAACTATACTCGGTTAGTCACAGAACGGGAACGTAAGTATGCGCTGCCTTATCATCCACAACCCGGCATCGGGCCCCAGCTCAGATGAAATCTACGCGTTCACGCACGCCCTCGCGCAGGGCGGCGACGAGGTCGTGATGCGTTTTATCGGCGATGGCATGGAACCCGAGGACGCCGTGGCAGACGTGCGCGAGTTTGATCGCGTGGTCGTTTCGGGCGGCGACGGCACCGTCTCCAACGTGCTCGACCAGATGCGCGGGTGCGGCGTCCCCACGCTCGTCTTCCCCTCCGGCACGGCCTGCCTGTTCTTCAACAACATTGGCAATGCCCCCGAGGCAGCGGCGCTTGCCAAGGCTTGCCGCGCCGGTCGCACGGTCAAAGTGGACATGGGCGAGCTCTTTTGGCTCGACGAGAACGGCAACGAGAAGCGTCACGGCTTTATCATCATCGCCGGCTCTGGATTCGACGCCGAGATCATGATGAAGGCCGCCCCCACCAAAAACGACATCGGTGAGATTGCCTATTTCCTGTCGGCGCTCGCCACACCCAACCCCACGGTGGCGCACTTTACGATTGAGCATGACGGCATTGTCGAGGAGCTCGATGGCATCTGCTGCATGGCCGGCAACACCTCGGTCATTCAAAACGACATCAACCTGTTCCCCGATTGCCGTATGAACGACGGCATGGTCGACATCGCGGTCATCGAGCCCGTAAAAACCGTCCAGCTCCTGCCCACCGTGATCACCGCCGCACTCGACCCCGCCGGCAAGGTGCTCGGCCGCCCGCAGTTCAAGATCATACAGACCAAAGAAGCCAAGATCACCTGCACGCCGTCGCTGGGCATGCAGTTCGATGGCGAGATCATCTCCAGCAACTCGGGCGTCTTTGGCGCCCGCGCACTTCCGCAATGCCTCGACCTCATCGTCGACGAATTCTCCCCACTCGGAAAATAGGAGGACCCCATGAACGACACTCCCCTGCCCGGCTTTATCGTCATTGTTCTGGCCATGCTCATCGGCTATGCGATTAACGTGATCCACCGCCGGAAGAAGTAATTCCACATCGGTATGATATTCATCCAATTATCGTCTCCCCCGTTGTTTATGCATTTGCCAAACAGCGGGGAATTTTTCTTTGCGCCCCGTGCAAGGCACTTTATTCAGGCACAGTAATTGCAGGGTGCCTTTATTTAAGTAAAGCTACATAATGAGTATTCTTATCCGCTCATCGCATATTTTAGGACGTTCATCGAGTATTTCATCGAGATAGATGAATACTTCTTAGACTTCCGATAGGCTAATAGATGTATTTATTAGCTGAGATTCCACACAGTTTTGTGGGGTCTCAACAGTTGGGAGGGATTATGAGGTTTACTCATCCCGTCAACACGCTCAAAAAGCTCGGCTGCGGCCTTGCGTTTGGAGCAGCGGCCATCATGGCCATGCCGACTTCGGCGCTCGCCTGCACCCAGATCTACATGGGTAGCAAGCTCACGGCAGACGGCAACACGTACTACGGCCGGTCCGAGGACTTCGGTCCGCGCTATGTCAAGCACTTTGGCATTGAGCCCGCACACAAGGACGGCAACGAGTATACATCGGTCGAGTCCGGTTTTGAGTACAAGTCCAAGGGCGCAACCTACCGCTACACTTTCGTTCGCGACAACCCCTCGCAGTGGGAAGATCGCTACGACGCATATTCCGAGGCCGGCATCAACGAGAAGGGCGTCTCCTGCTCTGCCACGTTGAGCACCTCCTATAACGAGAAGGCCGAAGAGGCCGACCCCATCACCGAGGAGACTGGCATTGGCGAGTACAGCTATGCCAGCGTCATCCTGGGCGAGAGCGCCACGGCCCGCGAGGGCGTCGAGCTCATCGGCAGCCTGATCGACGAGCAGGGCGTCTGCTCCAACGACCAGATCATCATCGCCGACAGCACCGAGACCTGGCTGTTCGCCGCGCTTTCCGGCCATCAGTGGATTGCCATGAGGCTCGCCGATGACATCGCCTCGCTCAACCCCAACATCGGCAACCTCACCTATGACGTCGACCTCGACGACACCGAGAACTGTCTCCATTCCGAGGGCATCGAGTCCATGCCTAAGGAGAAGGGCTTTGCCGAGTACACTGACGGCAAGTTCGACGTCGCCAAGACCTACGGCGAGGAGATCGGCGAGGCCGGTATGCACCAGTGGTCGCGCTATATCCAGGGTCGCGATTACTTCATGGCCCCGCTGGCTGAAGGCACTGACTACGAGATCGTCAAGGACGAGCGTGAAGACGCTCGCGCCACGACCGGCGCCCTGGTCCACGAGATGCAGCCGCTGTTCTTCCAGCCCGGCAAGTCCGACTGGAACACCTTTGAGATGATCCGCAGCTTCGCTGCTCGCGGCGAGAATGTCGCCGGTCTCAACGCCAACACCGACGGCGCCTATGCTATCGGCTCCAACCGCAACACCGAGATTCACACCTTCCAGATCCGCCACGGCATGGACCCCGAAATCGCGACCATCCAGTGGGAGATGCTCTCCAACGCCGAGTTCTCCGTCGCTATCCCCCTCTACTCCGCACTGCTCACCGAGGTCAGCCCCTACTTCAGCGATCAGGATGTCTCCTTCGATCACTGCGAAGAGGAAGACGTTGTAAACAACGAGGAGCCCAAGAACTCCATCAACTACGTCCTCATGGACATCAACACGCTCGCCTATGAGAATCGCGATCACTGCGCTACCGGCGTCCGCGCCTACCTCGACGCCCTGCAGAAGGAGCTCATCGAGCAGAACCTGACCGTCGACGAGGCCATGCAGGCCGCCGAGAACACCGAGGCTCGCACCGCCCTGGCCAACAAGGCCGGCAAGGCTGCCACCAAGAACACCTACCTCAAGTGCAAGGCCATGCTCGAGGAAATGCGTGACTACCTCAAGGAGGGCGACTTCTCCGAGGAGTTCGTCCCGAGTGACTACGATGCCGACAACGACTGCCTAGTCGAGTCCATCACCTATGCCGACGAGGCCCTCTCCGATAAGGACGTTGCCGAGCCCGAGGTTGAGGAAGAGGCGACCGAGGAGAAGTCCGAGGGCAACAACATGGCCGCCATGGCCGTTGGCGCCGTCGTCGTCATCGGTGTCTGCGGCTTCGTGCTCTATCGTCGCAAGAAGGCCTAAGAACCCCACACCTTAAGGTGCGGGCGGGATGGCCAAAGTCGCCCGCCCACCCAGCCGCCCATTCGACCGGCGGGAAACGTCGCCGAAATCTTTTCAAAAAAGATTTCCCCGCACACACTTTGCTGTGCTATAGTGCAGCGCAACAGCAACTAGGTGCGACCGCGCCATGGCATCACGAAAGGAGCCACCAACATGAAGAACACGATGAAGTCTCTCAACAACTGGTGGTGGCGTGATGCGAATACGATCGGTCGACAGTGAGTCCCTCACGCCTGTTTTTGCGCTCTAGGTGATTGGAAGGCCTCCGGTTTCGACCGGGGGCCTTTTTCTATCTCGAGCCCAATCGCATTCGCATCACGCGCCTCCGCTTTCTTCTCTTGCACTTCCCTTCCGAAAGGATTTTCACCATGTCTCAGAACACCACCACCGCCCAGCCCCGCACCATCCAGACCGCCGACCGCGGCAAACTCGACGTCCGCGCCCTCGTCTTGCTCGCCATCCTGCTTGCCGCCGGCTTCATCCTCAACTTCACCGTCGGCAAGGCCATCTCCGGCATCTCGGGCGGCATGATCAGCCCCGAGTTCATTATCTCGGCCTTCTGCCTCACTATCCTGGTCGTTCGTCCCAACATTGGCCAGGCGCTCGTTATCGGCCTGATCTCGGCCGCCGTGATCCAGATCACCACCACCTCGCCGTTCGTCGATTTTGCCGCCGAGGGCATCGCCGCCATGCTCATGGCCGTCATTGTCAACGCTGCCGCCAAGGACGGCCAGGTCAAACCCGCCGTCGCCATCGTCGCAACCTTCGTGACCACCTTTGTCTCGGGCGTCATCTTCATGGTCATCAAGATGGCCATGCTCGGCGTGGTGGGCGAGCTCGCCGCTGCCATGCTGCCCGTCGTCGCCATGACCGCCGTGTTTAACGCCATTCTGGTCGGCGCCCTCTACCTGCCCATCCAGAAGGCCCTGAAGCTCAACTAACCCGCTCTGCTTTACGAGCCACCCCATCTTGGCGTTCATTCGCCGCTCGCGTACCCAAGTACGCTTCGCTCCTCTTTCGCGCCAACCTGGGGCCCCTCGTAAAGCCGTCTCCGCGCTTCACCACCAAAGACTGTCCCAAACAACGAGCTTTTGGGGACGTTCTTAAACGACTAGTCATTTAAGAACGTCCCCGATGACTATGAAAGGTATCCATGGAAACGATCATCAACGTCGACGATGTCTCGTTCTCCTATGGCACGCAGACCGAGCAGGCGCTTAAGCATATCTCGCTCGACGTGAACAGGGGAGATTTTATCGGCATTATCGGGCCTTCGGGCGCTGGCAAGTCCACACTTGCCGCCTGCCTGTCGGGAGCCGTACCCCACCATTACACTGGCACGTTCTTTGGCTCCGTCACTGTCGACGGCAACGACACCTGTGAAGTTTCGCTCACCGATGTGTCGCAGATCGTCGGCAGCGTGTTGCAGGACATCGACACGCAAATGGTCGCCTCGGCCGTCGAGGACGAGATGCTTTTTGGCCTGGAGAACTTTGGCGTTCCCCACGACCAGATCGAGCAACGTGTGAGCGAGACGCTCGAGACCGTCGGCATCAGCGACCTGCGCGACCGCGAGATTGCCACACTTTCGGGCGGCCAAAAGCAAAAGGTTGCCATCGCCGCCATCCTCGCCATGCGTCCGCGTGTGCTCGTACTCGACGAACCCACCGCGGCGCTCGACCCCGCCAGCTCCACGCTGGTCTTCGAGACCCTACGCGCGGCCAACCGCGCACTCGGCATCACCATCGTCGTCGTTGAGCAAAAAGTCGCCCTGCTTTCGGAGTATTGCAACCGCGTGCTCGTGCTCAATCATGGCGAAATCGCGCTACAGGGCAAGCCGCACGAGGTCTTCGCGCACACCGATGAGCTCCGCGCCATCGGCGTCGATTGCCCGCGTGTCACGCGCATTTTCAACAGCCTTGAGGCCGATGGCCTGGCCAGCGGCACTCCCTGTTTGGATGTTGATGAGGCCGAGCGCCTGATTACGGGCATCGTCGACCCCGCACACGCAAGCAGCGACGTTCAGGCACCCGCCGGCTCACCGCACGCACCGTCGTTGCGCCCGCACGCCAAGGACGCCGAGCCCGTGCTCACCTTCAATCACGTTGAGTTTGCCTATCCCAACGGCGGCGCCGCCGTCCACGACCTCAACCTGACCCTCTATCCCGGCGAGCTCGTGGGCATCGTCGGCCAAAACGGTGCCGGCAAGACCACGCTCACCAAGCTGCTCACAGGCCTGCTTAAGCCCGCCTCGGGCAATGTGCGCGTCACGGGACTGGATACCGCAGCCGTCCCCACGAGCCGCATTGCCCGCGAAGTCGCAACCCTCTTCCAAAACCCCGACCGCCAAATCTGCAAGGACACCGTGCTCGACGAGGTCGCCTTTGGCCTGGAGCTTGCCGGCATCGACCGTGCCGAGGCGCTGCGTCGCGCCCAGCTCGTCATCGACCGCTTTGGCTTGCCGGCCGACGAGGCGCCCTTCTCGCTCTCGCGCGGCCAGCGCCAGATGGTGGCACTCGCCTCCGTCGTGGTCGTAGAGCCCAAAATCGTGGTGCTCGACGAGCCCACGAGCGGCCTTGACTACCGCGAGTGCATGACCGTGATGGAAACGGTGCGCACCATAGCCGAGCGCGGCTGCGCTGTAATCATGGTCTGCCACGACATGGAAGTCGTCTCCGACTTTGCCGAGCGCATCGTAGTCATGGCCGACGGCCGCATCCTCGAGCGCGGCCACACGCACGAGCTGTTCTCGGACATCGAGCTCATGCAGCGCGCCTACGTTGAGCCGCCCCAGGTCATAGAGCTTTCTCGTCGCCTGGCATCCTCCGTCTCTCCCGCCTTTGCACAGGTGAGCGAGGTCACCGATATCGTTCGCATTACCGAGGGGATGGTCCACCGTGGTTAACGTCATCGACTACATGCCGGGCGATACGCTGCTGCATCGTCTGAACCCCGTCGTCAAACTGGGCCTCGCCGCCGCCATCATCATCGGCATCTTCCTGTCCGATACCTACGTGACGCTATTGGGCTTTTTGGCACTCACCCTTGCACTGGGTGCCTATGCCGGCGTCGTCGACCGTCTGCTCTCGCTGCTCAAGTTGCTGATTCCGCTCGCGCTTATCATGCTGGTGCTCCAGCTGGCCTTTATGCGCGATGGCAACATCGTGTGGGGCTTTATCACCGACACGGGCCTCATTACCGGATCGAAGGCCTGCCTACGCCTGTTGGGCGTGGCGCTGCCACTCATCCTCATGCTTATGGTGACCAAGCTCAACGACCTCGCCAACGCTTGCGTCGAGGTGCTGCACGTGCCATATCGCTATGCCTTCACCTTTACCACGGCGCTGCGTTTTGTGCCGGTATTTGGCCAGGAGATGAACGCCATCATGGAGGCGCAGACTGCACGCGGCGTCGAATACGACACTAAGAATCCCGTCAAGAAACTCAAACTCATGCTGCCGCTGTGTGTGCCACTGCTTATCTCGAGCGTGGGCAAGACCGATGCCACCGCGCTTGCCGCCGAGCAGCGCGGCTTCTATCTGCGTACGCGCGCCAGCTCGTACAAGCGCTACCCCATCAAGGGCCTAGACATCGCCGTACTCATCATCAGCATCGCCCTTATCGCCATCGGCTTCCTGTTCTAGCAATCGCTGGCAGCAACCGGCAAATGCAAAAGGCCTCGGCTCGCACCAAACGAGCCGAGGCCTTTACTGTTTTCCCAGATAATACCTGTCAAAATAAACCTGTCCCTTTTTGGCAGGTCGGAAGCTACAGGCGGTAGGGGACGCCGCTGCGAATGATGGACTCGCGTACCAGGACATCCATCGCATCGAGGGTGATCTCGGGCATCTCGCGATACTTCTGCAACACCGAAAGCTCCGTGCAGGCCAGGATGACGCGGTCGCAGCCGCTACGGGCGAACTCCCACATCACGCGGTCAAACTTATCCATATCGGGTTCGCGCCCGGCCTTCACATCGTCGTAAATGAGCGACATCACGTCGGCCTGACGCTTTTCGCTGGGATAGACGACCTCAACGCCCGCGGTCTCGCATTCGCGCCCATAGACGCCTGCGCCCACGGTGCCATCGGTTCCCATGATGCCGATCTTGTGCACCGGCTCGGCCGGCATGCTCAGGTTGGGGTCGAACTCGCACTCCCCCATCACCACGCCGGCTAGAGCATAGCGCACCGACTCGCGCGGCATGTGGATAATCGGCACCTTCGTAAACGACTGGATCTGGTCGTAGAAGTAGTGTGACGTGTTGCAGGGAATGGCAATGTGCGCACAACCCAGCGACTCGAGCGCTTGGGCGCACTCCTTCATGGTCGCCAGCAGCTCGGCATGCTCACCGGTCTTGATGGCCAGCGTGCGGTCGGGCATGGTCGACTTGGAAAGCACCACCATGTCGATATGCTCCTGGTCGCACGTAGCCGCCGTATGGCGTACCACCTGGTCGTAGTAATACGACGTTGCCTCGGCGCCCATGCCGCCGATAACTCCCAGCTTTTCCATCGCCGCCTCCTTGGTGACGCCCACGCAATTGCGCGTATCATGCCCGCGCCCGCCCGATACATACCGGACGGGCGCCACACTCGTCTACTTGTAATACGTCTTGAACAGCTTAAAGTGGCGCAGCTTGGTGTGCCACATGCGCAACCAGCGGTTAAAGACAAAGTCTCCCTTCATAAACGAGGGATCGGCGCCCTTGCCCTCCTTGGCAAGACGATGCACCTTCGCGCGCAGCTCGGGATCCTTGACGTACTTGTCGACGACGCCCATGGGAACGACCATCCACAGCGCCTCGTCCTGCGCCGTCACAAACTCCGGCTCAAACGGGCGGTTGAGCACATACTCGTCCACCACATACTTGGCAACGTTAAAGCCGCTGTTGGTTACGTAGTAGTTGCTGCGGCCCTGGCGGGTGTTGAAGTCAAAGAACTTAAACGAGCCATCGCGCTCGTCATACTTGACGTCAAAGTTGGAATAGCCCACAAAGTGAAGGTCCTCGAGCAGCTTGCGCACGCCACCCATAAGCTCATCGTTGGGCTCGGTGATGATGCAGGCGTGATTACCGACGCCATGGGGCTGATGCTCCTCGAGCAGCACGTGACCAAGGCACATCATGCGAACCTTGCCGTTGCGGTCAGAATAGCTGGTGAGCACGCGCATGCACTCGTCGTTGCCGGGCACGCGATCCTGCAAAATCAGGTCATCGGTGTAGCCACTGGCATAGGAATCGCGGATAACCTGCTCCAGCTCGGCGCGGTCGGCAATCTCATAAGCCTTCTTCTGACCCTCGAACTCATGCTGCCACCACATGATGCCGTCGGAAGGCTTCAAGATCATCGGGTAGGGGAAGTCAATCTGGTCGAGCACCTCGGCAGGCGCCTCTCCTTGCGTGTTGAGCATCTGCGCAGTAAAGGTAAACGTATGCGGATAGGGCACACCGTGCTTCTCGCACAGCTCGTAGAAGATCTCCTTCTTCTGGCACTGCTCAAGCATGCTATAGGGCGCGTAAGGCGCAACGATGTTATCCGCCAGCTCGTTGGCATCCTTGGCCTGAGCCACCAGGGCAACATAGTTATCGCCGCAGCCCATCAGGACAATCGTCTTGTCGGCATGTGCCCGAGCGATACCGTTGACGGTCTTAAGCATCACCGGCATGGTATCGATATCCACGTTGGGCGTGTAATCGATAATTTGGCTGCGATACGCGGGGCCGGTCTGGTACTTGCCAAAGACCAGGCTCTTAACCTGATACTCCTCGTAGAAAGCGCGCGCCACCGAATACGCGTTGATGTCGCCGCCGAGCAGCACGGGGATAAACTCGCGCTCTGTAAACTGCAATGCCATGGAAACTTCCTATCTAGAACTGCCCACACGACGGGCGGTCTTTGTGCAACTGATTTATTCTAGCGTGCCGAGCCGCCGGCACCCAAAGCTCCACCGTATCTATGGCAATCGGCGTAATTATCCAGCACGAAGGCGGCGATCACCGGTGTACGACAACGGGCAATGAACCCACCGTTGTTGTAGGATTCAACATGTTGCCCGCCCCGTCGAAAGGTACACTGTGCCCCAGGCTCATCCGATCAACAACCCCATCATTGACGCCGCAAAGCGCGAACTTGCGGATCGTGCCCAGACGGCAGCTCCCCTACGCACCGCAAACGATGCTTACAACGGGCCTGCCCGCATCGTCTCAATCAACACGTCGGAGCACAAAGGCACGCGTAAGTCACCCGTCGCCGACGGGCACGACACCGTCATCGAGCAGTTTGGCCTCGCCTCCGATGCGCACGCCGGGCATTGGCACCGTCAGGTCTCCTTTTTAGCTGCAGAGTCTATCCAGACGGCGCAGGCGCGCGGGCTCGATGTGCACGAGGGCGACTTTGGCGAGAACTTCACAACCCAGGGTATCAACCTGCTCTCACTCCCCTTGGGCACGCAGCTCAAGCTCGGTAGCGAAGTACTCGTCGAAATCAGCCAGATCGGCAAAGTCTGCCACACACGCTGTGCCATCTACTATCTCGCCGGCGACTGTATCTTCCCCCACGAGGGCATTTTTGGCGTCGTGCTGCAGGGCGGAGAAGTCCATATCGGTGACGACATACAGGTGGTCAGGCTCGGCGACGGCACCTGTTCCTTCACTCCCGCCGAGGCACTCAAAGAGGTGGAGCGGGCTCGCCGCTAAGGAACCCTGTAGTTGCAAAACCCCATGTGAGGGCAACTTTTACAGCCAAGAATCCCGTTACAACAGGGTGCCGTAACGTTAAAGTTGAACTCTATGGTTTCTCAACAATTCACCATTCCCGCAGGTCAAGGCCAAAGCCTCAAGTTCAACTTGACCCTTTAGAACCTTTAAGGTTCAAGTTGAGGTCGAAAGCAGTAGTAGAATACACCTCGACCAATAACCTACGATTGATTGCAGAGGGACTGGATGCAGCATTCGAACCATCGCACCGCAGCGCTCATCGCGTCGAAGCCGGCTCGTATCATCACGAGCGCCGCGCTCGCCGTCGCGCTGACGGCCACGCCGATGCTCTCCCCCGTCGCGGCCTATGCCGCCTCGCAGGCAACGCAGGATCAGCTTTCCGCCGCCCAGAAAAAGATCGAGGACGCCACGAGCGCCTACAACGACGCCCGCACCAAGCTCGAGGACCTGCAAAAGCAGATCGACTCCAATGAGGCGAACATCGATAAGATTGAGGCCGAGCTACCCGAGCAGCAGGCCAAGGCAAGCTCCGCCATGCGCGATCTGTACAAGTACCAGAAGGGCACCAGCCCCATCGTGAGCTTTCTGGTGAACACGCAGAGCCTGGGTGACTTTATCACCACCTGCAAATACACCAACCAGATTACAAGCTCGAGCGTCGACGAGATCGAAGAGCTTAACAAGATGCAGACCGAGCTCGAGCAGAACAAGACTGAACTCGAGCAGGCCAAGTCTCAGCTCGAGGGCGAGCAAAAGAATGCCGAGGATGCACTGGCGCAGGCTCAGCAGCTCCGCAGCGAGGCGCAGGCAAAGGCCGAGCAGGAAAATGCTGCCGAGCTGGCAAAGCTCGAGGCCGACAAGGCCGCTGCCGCCGAGAAGATCTCGGGCGAGGGCGTAAGCGGCAATAACTCCAACAGCCAGGCCAACAACGCCAACACCACTATCGACACCACGGTGAACAGCTCGAATAGCGGTAACTCCGATTACGACTCGTTCATTAACGAGTGGACGAGCCGCATCGATAACTACCTTGCCGGCTCCCCCATGGCAGGCCAGGGCTACAACTTTGCCGTCGCCGCCTGGAATACCGGCGTCGATCCCCGTTGGTCCCCCGCCATCGCCTGCATCGAGAGCAGCAAGGGCCTCTATTGCGCCGGCTCCTATAACGCCTGGGGCTGGAGTGCCCGCGGCGGTGGTTGGCGTAGCTTTGGTAGCTGGAGCGAGGGCGTCTCCGCCCACGTTGCCTACCTGGGCGCCAACTATGGCTCCACGCTTACCCCGGCAGCCGCCAAGAAGTACTGCCCGCCCACGTGGCAGGACTGGTACAACAAGGTCGCCAATCAAATGAACCGTATTTAAGTGCAACTGCAAAGGGGCCCCAAACGGGGCCCCTTTTCGATTCTCTAGGAGACGATACCGGTCGCGTTGCCGATAACAACGACGATGCACATGACGGCAAACATAAACCCGAGCGCCTTGAACCATAGTTCGAAAAAAGCACTCCCCCGATACCGATCGAGCACGGGAAAACGACGTCGAAGCCTACGCCGGTCGAGCATTCCGAATGCAATGAGCAGCACCAGGCCATCGACCATAAAGAAATACTCAAGTGCCAAAAACCACGTTGGATAGTTTCGGTTTTCGCCCGTTGGCGTAAATACCGCAAAATGGCTGCCCATCAGCAGCAACAATGTTGTCGCATAAACGCATCCATTCCAAATGCGCCCCACGGGCTCGGGGATACGCGAGAGCAGACGCGCGCATTTGGACATCACGGGAGAGACGATCGAACGCCGGTTTGCAGAAGACGGAAGCGTGAGGGCAACCGGCTGCTGCGCCCGCGGCACCGCGGCCCGGGGCACGCTGGCAGCAGAAAAGATCACGGGCGACGGTGCAGGGAGACATAGCTCATATGCCGCACGCGCAGCATGCCCCAGCGCCTTTGCGCTCGCAAAGCGCTTGGCGGGATCGAGCGCCATCGCCATGCAAATCACATCCGCCAGCGGAACGGGAATGCCATGCGCCTCGCATTGCTCACGTATGTCCCGCCCCGGTTTAGGGTCAGTTCCCGTCAGGCAAAAGAACAGCAGCGCGCCAAGCGCGTAAATATCGCTGCGGACGCTCGTTTGCCCAAACCCAAACTGCTCGGGCGGCGCATAGGAACGCGTGCCAAACTTGACGGTATCGGCGTCGGCGCCATCGCGCCAAACGCGCGCAATTCCCAGGTCAATAATCACCAGCGAGGAAAAGGTCATGCCGGCATCGGTCGCGTATCTCACGCCCGACACAATGATGTTCGAGGGTTTAAGGTCGCGGTGGATTACCGGTACCCCCGGCTCCCCCGCAGCTGCAAAACCAGCATGCAGCTCGCCCACCGCTTCACACAGAACGGGATACAGCCCGCGGGCATAATCGGGCGTCGCCCCCAAGCGTCCCACCAACGCCTCGAGCGTCTCGCCTTCGACATATTCCATCACCACGTCAAGCTCGTCGCCCACACGGCGACAATCGACGATTCGGGGCAAATGCTCAAAACGACGACCGGCACGCTGGGCCGCAAACAGGCGCTCATACGCTCCGCCAATCTGCGCCGAAGCATCGATGCGCTTGCGGACAAAGGGACCGAGAGACCCACCGCCAGAACCCTCAAAATAGACGAGTTCGGTCGTCTCGACATCCGAGCACTTGAGCACGCGCTCCACACGATAGCTGTCATCGCGGTCGAGCGACGCCAAATGCTCGACAAGTGAAGCAGTCAGCTCGTCATCGGAATATGTTGGGCTCTGAGTATCCATGGCGTCCATCATAACGCAGGGTGCGGACACCCCATGGTGTCCGCACCCCGATCGTTTGCATGGTTGTTCTGGTGACACCGCCGGCTCAGCCATCGGCCACTAACTCACCGTTTCCTCGCCAAAGCGATATAGCTCTTCATTGACCTTTTGGAGGCTACAGCCACGGTCGATGCAAAAGATAATGATTGCATCGCGACGGTCCTTACAGTTGAGGACGCTCACTCCGGCAGCCGTCAGAGCGCGGTTGGTCTCCTTCATCGACAGCGCCATTGCAAAGGCAATCTGCAGCACCTTATTGCGGCTCGGATTGCGCGAACCGGTAAAGATCTGATAGCCAAAGGTCTCGTTGAGGTCGGCCATACGCACCACGCGCGAACGCTCGAGCCCCTTCTCTTGCAGCAACTGCTTTAAGTAGTCCGAAAGCGACGGGGCGGCAAAGTCGTGTTCTTTGATATAGCCATCGATGTTTGGCGCGTCGAGGAGTTCATTGAGTAACTCGTCCGTCAGCTTTTTATTGGGCATACGACCTCACCTCCCATACGGCGCAACGGTAGCGACATGTTAGGCCAGCACCCAGCTTGCAGCGGCAGACTTATCAAACACGTTGGCAAAATAGAGAGCCTTCTTGATGTCACCATCGAAGTAGATATTGCCCGCCACGGAGCCACCGGCGGCAAGGGTGCCAGACTGCAGCTCATCGGAGCCCTCGCTGTAATAACCCTGGTTCTGCTGAGCACCGTTGGCGTCCTCGCCCTTCCAGTCGTAGATATTGTAATCTGCGCCCTCATCGCCATTGTTGACATACGTGACGTGAATACCCGTCATGGTCGAACCGTCATAATTTGTGAGACCGGGCTGGACGGAATCGACGACGACGGAAAGGCCAGCAGCCGTGGTCACCGTCGTGCCAACAGCCAGGTCAGTCGTAGGCTGCTCTTCCTTCTTCGTCTCTTCCTTCTTGTCGCCATTGTCGGCATCCTCGGTGACGGTCGCCTTATCGCTACCGCAACCGGCAAGAAGACTGGCAGTCCCCAAGGCAACAGTGGCGAATGCGCCAAGTGCAGCGCGACGGCTCAGCAGCACTTCGTTTTCGAGCTTATTCATCATGCATCCTTCCTACGATCCGGCTACCGCGCCGGCACACAGCACATCGTAGAAGGCAGCGAGCTCAAATTCATTAGCTGGGAGCTAATGGGGGTTTGTAAGCCAGATTGGTACTGGATTGAGAAGATGCCTGTTCAGATGGAGCGGTGATTGAGGCTGCAGCTTGATACCAAAGCGCGCTTGCCGCGCCTCTGGCCGACGTTAGCCGCACCCCTCTCACCTGCAAGATGCCCATGAGGGGGGCTGCCCGTCGAAGATAGCGCGCGCATGGTGTTCGACGATTCCGTCGCCCCGCTATCGAATAAAAGGTATGGTCCTAAGATCACTCAGGCAATAAAGCAATAGCGCTGCGGTATCTCTCCCCGTGCTTTAAGTCGGCATCAGCCACCTCAGGCAAGCGATTCAAATCACGGCACCCCTATGCCAGCTCGCGAAGCCTCCCGAGCGCCAGCCTGAACCACTCCAGATCGTCCTCATCAGGCACGCTATCGTACTTCCAGTGCGTTATATAGCGCCACCGAGAGAAGACGCCGCTGCCCAGAAGCCCAACGTCGTCTATGGTGTCTATGTCCTCTCGCAGTCCTTCGGCCGTACCGGAGCGCGGATATGCCCCGGCAAAGGCCTCGCCACAGTCCATGTGCCAACCCAGGCCGAACATGTCATGGGCCAACGCGTGGAAGTCGCGGGTGGGACCGTCCAGCGAATCCTCGAAGCACTTAACGAACCTGCACAGGTCATCACTGTAAGCCTCGCCGAACAAATAAGGCTCAATCACGTCCTTGCCGCGCAAGGCCTCTAACCACTCGGTCGGAATGCCCTCGTATCCGTACAGGATGCCGGCCAATCCACCGGCCACGCAAGCCGTGGTGTCGGTATCGTCGCCCAGGTTCACGGCGGTCAGTACGCAGTCGCGGTAGTTGTCGGTATGTTCTAGGCACCAGATGGCGGCGTGGTAAGTATCCCACACGTAGCCGCCGCTGGCACCAGCTCTGTCCTCACTCTCGCAGCCGGCGTGCCCGCTGTAAAGCACCTCGCGGGCATAGGCGATCATGTCCACGCAGGCCTGGCAGCAGTCGTCGGTAGCGTGGGTGATCGCGCTGACCTCCCTTATGTCGCAGTCGGAGCATTCCATAAACACCATAGGCAGGCAACGCATGAGCGAGCCGTTGCCCTTGCTGTATTCGCTTGTGAGCCCGCAACCCGTATCGAGCGCCTGCCTGGTGGCGTTGCCGTAGTCGAAGACGTTCCCGTCGGCGGTGTATGCGCCTTCGTTTATCCAATTGCGGAACTTGACGAGGATATCGTCGCAATTGATATCGCCCAGCTCGCGGTAGCTGTCGCACAGCGCGAGCGCCATGGACGTGTCGTCGCTCCATGTGCCCGCAGGCTGGTTGTGCGTGCCGCGGCCCACCATGTCCGTGCAGGTAAAGCTGCCGCGCGGCCTGAACTCGTAGGGCACGCCGAGCGCATCGCCCACGGCCATGCCGTACACGCAGTCCCTCACCGTCCGTAACAAGCCCATGGCGCGCACCTAGTTCCAGTTCATGCCGAACTTGCGCGAGCAAAGCACGTCTTTCCAGTGACTCTCGCGCTCGCACACCTCGGCGGTGGTCATCTTGGTGTCGCACACCTCTAGAATGGAGTAGGTGAAGTTTTCCATGATGTACCCAGTTCCGTGCTCGGCCACGATGGCCTTGAACTCCTTGTTGCCGCCAGTCGGGTCCATGGGGTTGGCATAGGCGCTCCAGCGCTGCCAGATACCCAAGTCCGCGCCCGCGTCCTTCTTGCTGTCGCCCGAGGCCGAACCCACGTAGAGTTTCCCCGTCGCGGTGTCGGTGATGCAGTAGACGCCCTTCACGTTGTCCAGCGCCCAGTACCAGTCGGAGCCCACGCTGGCGATAACGGCCTGCAAGGTCTTGTGGTCGATGCACACGTACTTGTAGCCAGGAAAAGGGGCAACGTTGCCCAGGCTCATCGAGTACTCGTACACTACGGGCTCGAAGTCGTGCATCGTGTTCTCGTAGAACTTGTTGTAGATGTCGCGCCCGATAGGCTTCTTCAACTTGATGATGAGGCGCTTGATGTAGGCCTCGTAGTCGGGAAGAAGCGTCAACTTGTAGCCCACGCCGCCCAGCACCTCGGGTACTGCCTTCTCCACTTTGTGCATGCCGCCGAAGATGAAGTACTCGGGCCCGTAGGTGTAGTACTGTGCGAACGAGAGCAGGTAATCCGCATGGTTGAGGTTGTTATTCGCTTGTCCCGTCGCGCTCCTCCACGCGTTCATCTCGTACCATCGCGAGCCGCTATCGGTCTTCTCGGGGGTCGAGGTGTCCTTCAGCAGCATGTCGTACGCGCGCACGTTCACGTCGCCAGCATTCATGTTGAATTTGATCTTTGTCTTCTCTGGGTGCGCCACCGGCATCAAATCCCTGAGCGTTATAACAGTATTTTCCATGTTAATTCCGCCGTTTCAGTTTGAAAAGCCTGTAGGTCGAATCATACCACTCGCTTTCCAGACGAAAATTAGCGCTCGGCTAACCGCTCTGCTGTTGTCGTTTCTTATGGCGAAGAAGAGCACGAAGCCGATAAGCCCCGCGCCCGTGTTTATGCCTTGTTTGGCGATTGTTCGTGATGTGCCCGCACAGCTATTTTTGGTGAATAATCCGAAAGTAAGGAAGATAAGTGCGAATCATCCACGCCACCATCCGTCTCGCCCGCACTCGGGCAATACGCAGTGCCCGCTCCTGATCGGCCGTCCCTAGCGCCGGCGCGAACTCTTAGATGGCGTCTTTTGCGCTCATCACCTTTCGGAAGACGGTCGCGTCCTGCTTGCCGATGGGAATCGCGATCTTCTTGCCGCCCGCGCGTCACACTCTGTCTTGAACAACATGTCCCATCCGCCCCCTCGCCTCATCCTCAAAAGGCTCGTCGAAGCCTAGCCCACCGTGACGGATTCCCCGGTAAAGGTGCTAATGAGCAGCAGGATAAAGAACGCCAAGTAACTGATGCTCAGCAGATAGGCAATAACCAAAAAGATGGTCCATCCAACATTGGTCTTACCATCGGCACGGCGTTGCTCGCGATTGCGGCAGAGCCAAATCGTCACGCCAATGGCCACAATCAGCAACACGAGTGCCGCTGCCGCCAACCCGGCAAGCGCAAACATCACGCCAATGCTCACAGCAATAACCGGGAGCAGCAGCAAGCCGCACCCGCACCCACCAGGACTATACACGGCGGTCTGTCGGCGTCGCCCCATCGTCACTCCAACCTCAACATCTTTGAGCACTACAATGCGATAGCCCGCTGGACAGGAACGATCTTATCCAGTTCCGGTTCGATGCGCCTCTTCTCCGCCTCGAGATCAAACGCTATCTGGGCGCGCAACCAATAACCATCCGTCAGGCCAAAGTAGCGGCAAAGGCGAAGGTCGGTGTCGGCCGTCACGCGACGCCTTCCCAAGATAATCTGCCCAATGCGTTGAGCCGGAATCCCGGTCTCTTTAGCAAGGCGATATTGAGAAATGCCCATAGGGATAAGAAATTCCTCTTTGAGAAGCTCACCAGGAGTCACCGGTGACAGCAAATCGGGCGCAGTCTCATCACTTGTGATAATCGACGATTTCGACATTCCAAGCCATCCCCTGTCTCCACTCAAAACAGACCCGATAGCGCTCATTAACACGAATGCTATATTGGCCGGCGCGATCGCCCTTCAACGCTTCAAGACGATTGCCCGGAGGAACGCGAAGATCATCAAGTGAAGCACAAACCTGCAGTTGACGAATCTTCCTCAATGCGACACGCTCAAAAGGTACGAACCTCCTGACCCGCACACCCATCGCAAAACGTTCGGTATCCTCATCTTTGTACGATGCAATCATAGTATCGCCTTACGTTAATAACGTCAAACGTTTCTATAGACTTACATCTCTATTATAGCGTACATTTGTTCGTATTTTTGAGAACATGCACCCGCGTCGATTAACCAAGCAAAAGCAATCGTTTGTAGACATCGAGACCCTTGAGCAGGATTTCCTCGTCAAAGAGCATGGTATCAGTGTGAAGGGCGCTCGTGGCATAGGCGGGACAGCCATCCGAATCGCTCGGGTTTTCTTGTCCCTCTGGCACGCCCGTGCCCAGCAGGAAGAACACGCCCGGAAGATGGCGCTGGTAGAAGGCGAAGTCCTCGGCAATCAGCAGCGGCTCGTCCACAAGTTGCAGCTCGGACAAGGCAGGCGCAATGCAGGCAAACAACTCGGGGTCGTTATCGACCGGCGGATAGCCCTCGGCAAAGTCGAGATCATACGTGCAGCCCGTTGTGGCGCAGGCATCGTCCAACACGCGGCGCACGCCCTCGCGCGCTCGGTCGAACATATCGTCCGTAAACACGCGCAAGCTGCCCGCAACATGGGCCTCCCCCGCCACCGCATTGCAGACGGTGCCGGCCTGCAGCAGGCCGAACTTACCAATGCAGGGCTCGTCGGCACCCAGCTCATCCATGAGCTCGCGCTCGGAAACCAAGAACTTGGCAGCCGCCAATGCCGCATCGTGCGATTCGCCAACGGGAACGCCGTAGGTCTTGGCGATATGGATACTCATGCCATGGATATGAATGTGCGTCTCGCTTGAGCGCGCCAGCAGCGGACCGGGACAGCTCGCTAACGTACCGGCGGGCAAATCGGGCCATACGTGGAAGCCAAAGATGCGATCTGCCCCATAGCGCTCGAATACGCCGCTCTCGCATACGGTCTTGGCACCGCCGGTCGTCTCCTCGGCAGGCTGGAACACAAAGAGCACGTTGCGCTTGATGACGCCCGGCTGTTCACGAATCGTGCGGTCGACAAAAGTCGCCGCCGCGAGCGCCATGGCCATGTGACCGTCGTGACCGCACGCATGCATCTTGCCGGGATGGATCGAGGCAAAGGACGCGCCTGTTGCCTCCGCGATGGGCAGGGCGTCCATGTCGGCGCGAATCGCCGTGACACGCGTAGCGCCCACACCGGCATCGAAGAAGGCACAAACGCAGCTGGGACACGGATGGGTCACCTCGCAAGCGAGCGGCGCCAACACGCCCTCGATATAGGCGATAGTCTGCGGAAGATCGAAGTCGAGCTCCGGAATGCGATGGAGATCGCGGCGATAGCGACGGAGTTCTTGGAGCTCGGTCATAAAGGTTCCTTTCATAGGTGCGCACCGGTTGCCATCTTATTGTGTCGCAAGATTGCCGCACCCTTATTTCCAGCATATCCCTGCATTTTTTAAACGTTATATACGAATACTCTTGTTTGGTAAAGTGCAACGTGGTAGGGTCGTTACCACTTGATAGAGGCGCGGGCACGAAGAGCCGCGGGCGAGTCGGCAGACTTTGACCCTGCGGGGAGGCGAAACCCGCCGAACTGGGTTTTTCGGGCACGAACAGCCTGGTGGGCCTGCGGGAAACACCCGCAGGACTGTCTGCAGCAATGCGGGAGCGCTATCCGGACATTGGGTCCACGCTATGCGGATTCGATGCGCAGATGGCGCCGTCTGGATAGCGAGGTTTACGGGACATGGCATTGACCCCCAACGAAGCGTATGCGGCCAAGCAGCCGTTTGTGGACAAGAAAACGCTCGAGCATATCGTCGAGCAGTTCCCCACACCGTTTCATCTATACGACGAGGCGGGCATCCGCCGCAACATGCAAGAAGTGCGCGACGCCTTTGCGTGGAATCCGGGCTTTAAGGAATACTTTGCCGTCAAGGCCAACCCTAACCCAGCACTCATCTCCATCCTCAACGAATACGGCTGCGGCTGCGATTGCTCGAGCTATACCGAGCTCATGATCGCCCGCTCGCTGGGCATCGCCGGCCACGACATCATGTTCTCGTCCAACGACACGCCGGCGGCGGATTTTGCCCTTGCAGATAAACTGGGCGCCATCGTCAACTTTGACGACATCAGCCATATCGAATTCTTTGAGCGCGTTGCGGGGCCCATCCCCAAGACGGTCAGCTGCCGTTTTAACCCGGGCGGCCTGTTCCAGCTCTCCAACGGCATTATGGACAACCCCGGCGACTCCAAGTACGGCATGACCACCGAGCAGCTCTTTGAGGCTTTCCGCATGCTCAAGGCCAAGGGCGCCGAGAATTTTGGCATCCACGCCTTCCTTGCCAGCAACACCGTCACTAACGACTACTATCCCAAGCTCGCGCGCATTCTCTTTGAGCTTGCCGCGCGCCTGGAGCGTGAAACGGGCGCACATGTCGCCTTTATCAATCTGTCCGGCGGTGTGGGTATCCCCTACCTGCCCGAGCAGCAGGCTAACGACATCCACGCCATCGGCGAGGGCGTACACGCAGCCTACGACGAGATTCTGGTCCCCGCCGGCATGGGCGATGTGGCGATCTGTACCGAGATGGGTCGCTTTATGATGGGCCCCTACGGATGCCTGGTCACCAAGGCCATCCACGAAAAGCAGATCTACAAGGACTATATCGGCGTGGACGCAAGCGCCGTCGATCTGATCCGCCCTGCTATGTATGGCGCCTACCACCACATTACGGTGATGGGACAGCCGGGTGGCCCTGACAAAACCGCAGCACCGGTCACGAACACGTATGACATCACGGGCAACTTGTGCGAGAACAACGATAAGTTCGCTATCGACCGCGAGCTGCCGCAGATCGACATGGGCGACCTGCTTGTGATCCACGATACCGGCGCGCACGGCTACTCCATGGGCTACAACTACAACGGACGCCTGCGCTCCGCCGAGGTCCTGCTGCGCCCCGATGGATCGGCCGACCTCATCCGCCGTGCCGAGCGCCCGGGCGATTACTTTGCCACGCTCGACGTGCTGCCGAGCGGCCGAGAGCTGCTGGCAAAGTCGCGCGCCGAAAGTGCCCGCCGTCGCGCCCAAGACGAGCGCCTGGCCGTCGCCGCCCAATGGAACAAACGCATCCAGATCGCGGAAGCGAAGGAGAAGAACATGGACATCCGCAATCTCGAGGGCTCAATCGTCGCCCTTGTTACGCCATTTAAAAAGGACGGCAGTGTCGACTTTGACGCACTCGAGCGCCTTATCGATTTCCACCTGCAAAACGGCACCGACGCCATCCTCACCCTGGGCACCACCGGCGAGAGCGCCACGATGACCGATGACGAGGACAACTCCGTTGTCGCCGCCGTGGTCAAGCAGGTTGCAGGACGCGTCCCCGTCATCGCCGGCTCGGGCTCCAACTCCACGCAAACCATGCTCACCAAGTCGCTCACCTACCAGGGCTTGGGCGCCGATGGTCTGCTGCTCATTACCCCCTACTACAACAAGTCCAATGAAGAGGGTATCTATCAGCACTTTAAGGCCGTCGCCGACGCCGTGGACATCCCCTGCATCTTGTACAACATCCCCGGCCGCTGCGGCTGCGGCATCAGCGAGCGCAACGTAGAGCGCTTGGCCGCGCACCCCAACATCATGGGTATTAAGGAAGCCTCGGGCAACGTCGCCTACGCGGCCAAGATCGCTCACCTGCTGTCCGACGACTTCCGCATGTACTCGGGCGAGGATGCGCTGACCGTACCGCTCATGAGCCTGGGCGCCTCGGGCACCATCAGCGTGTGGGCCGACGTTCAGCCGCAGCTCGTGCATGACATGTGCCGCGCCTATCTGGACGGTGACGTGGCACGTGCCCGCGATATTCAAATTGCTGGCCAGCCGCTCATCAACGCCCTCTTTAGTGAGGTCAACCCCATCCCCGTTAAAGAAGCGCTCGCTCAGATGGGTATGATCGAAGCCAACTACCGCATGCCGCTTTGCCCCATGGCCAACGACACGCGTGCCGCACTTACCGATGCTCTGAAGGGAGCTGGTCTGCTTGATTAAGACCGTCATTATGGGAACGGGCCGCATGGGCTCGCTCATCCGCACCACCGCTGAGGGCGTTGTCGACGCCGCCGGTCAGCCCGTTTTTGATATCGTCGCCCAGATCGGTTTTGATCTGTCCGAGCTCGAGAGCGCCCCGGCAGCCGATGTCGTCATCGACTTCTCGAACGTCGTGACCTTCGATGCCGTCGTCGCCTATGTCGAGCGCACGGGTGCCGCGTTGGTCTCGGGCACCACGGGCTACACACCCGATCAGATGGACCGCCTGCGCGAGCTGGGTCAGAACGCCCGCGTCATGCACTCCGGCAATTACTCCATCGGTATCGCAGCCCTGCGTCATCTGGTAGCGCAGGCCACACGCGAGCTGCCCGGCTTTGACTGCGAGATCGTCGAGACGCACCACAACCAAAAGGTCGATGCCCCCAGCGGCACAGCCAAGTTGCTGCTCGATGCCGTCGTCGAAGCCGAGCCCGAGGCAGGCTACCACCCCGTCTATGGCCGCGAGGGCATGTGCGGAGCGCGCGACCCCAAGGAGATCGGCATGCACTCGCTGCGCGGTGGCACCGTCGCCGGCGTGCACGAGGTAAGTTTCTTTGGCCAGGACGAGGAAGTCACGCTCACCCACCGCGCCACGAGCCGTCAGATCTTTGTCAACGGCGCCTTGGCAGCCGCGCAGAAGCTCGTCACCCGTGAGCACGGCTTCTATACGTTCGACCAGGTCATGTTTGCCTAACCAGGAATCAACCGAATCCACCCAAAGGAGAGATAGCAAATGAGCAACGCAGCCGAGATGGAGGCACAGGAGATTATCAACTACATCGCCACCGCGCCCAAAAAGACGCCCGTCAAGCTGTATGTGCGCGAGAAGCCCGGCATGAAGGTTGCCTGGGGCGATGCGCATGTCTACGGCGGCCGTCGTGGCAAGACCGTCTTTGGCGACTGGGAAAAGCTCAAGGCCATCCTGGACGCCAATGCCGATTCCATCGATTACTACGACGTTGAAAACGATTGCCGCAACTCCGCCGTGCCCATGCTCGACCTTAAGGGTATCAACGCCCGCATCGAGCCGGGCGCAATCATCCGCGACCGCGTCGAAATTGGCGACCGTTCCGTCATCATGATGGGCGCCATCATCAACATCGGCTCCGTTATCGGCGAGGGTTCCATGATCGATATGGGCGCCGTGCTGGGCGGTCGCGCCACCGTGGGCAAGAACTGCCACATCGGCGCCGGCACCGTACTGGCAGGCGTCGTTGAGCCCGCGAGCGCCACGCCCGTCATCATCGAGGATGATGTCATGATTGGCGCCAACGCCGTGGTCCTGGAGGGCGTGCGCGTGGGCAAGGGTGCTGTCGTTGCCGCCGGTGCCGTATGCATCGAGGACGTCCCCGCCGGCGCCGTCGTGGCCGGTGTCCCCGCCCGCGTTATCAAGATGCGCGACGAGAAGACTGACAGCAAGACCGGTCTCGAAGAGGGCCTGCGCCAACTGTAGGGTTACGCGGTTTTCACCAAACCGCGTAACTAGTCGACGCTGCAAACGCCCCAGAGCGGCAATCTGACGTTCAATCGTCGGGCATGACCA
>CAUADW010000014.1 GCA_958427895.1 uncultured Collinsella sp. | reverse complement strand
CGCTCGTCGTGGGTGAGCGCGCTAAAGGCCTGCTCTCTAAAGCGAATGCGGGCTGCCTGGTCGATGCGGGCGTTTTCCCGGCCGGTTTCGGTCAGGCGAATGGTGAGCTGCCGTCGATCCTTGGGGTTACGGCTGCGCTCGATGAGGCCGTTGAGCTCGAGCTTGGACAGGATCTCGGAAAGCGATCCCGGCTTGAGGTCGAAGTGCATGCCGAGCTCCTGCTGCGACATCTCGCCGCCGGGTTGCTTGGCCAGCAGGCAGATGATGGGCGCCTTGCCGGACACGCCTCCGCCATGAAAATGCATGTAATGGCCGCAAAAGCCCAGGCCATTGAGGATGCGCTTGGCAAGCTTGTCTTCTGAGCTAACCGCTTCGGGTGCATCCGCCGGCTGTGACGGGTCGCCGCCGGGCTCGTGCGAACAAAGGTTAAGAGGTTCATCGCACATGAATTAGTGTTGCTCCTTTCTTTAGTTAGGTAGTGGAATTGCTTTGTGCCTAACCAATCTAGGAGCATGAGAAATGAATGTCAAGGTACCAAACTAGTGGTTACGCGGTTTTACCAAACCGCGTAACGGCTCGACGCTGCAAGCCCGCCAGAGCGGCAATCTGCCTTTCAACTTCGGCGGCATGACCAGAAGGTCAATGCCGCCTCGTTTCAAGGCACCTTGCTCACTCTGGCGGGTTTTCGCTGACTTCGCCAAAACATCGGCGTTGCCCGACCAGTCGTTTTGGCACTTAGGGACGTTCCTTATGTGCCGGCACTTGGGGACACTCCTTGGGCTAATTGCCGGGATAGTCGTTGGGGACGTTCTTGTTTGACTAGTCATTTAAGAACGTCCCCAACGACTACCTCGTTTTCGTAACCTTTTCGCAACAATGCGCTCTTCGCGACCGTAGCGCCCGCTCACAACGTCCCCTGCGCTACACTTAGTCGCACTGTGGCGCTGCTGCGCCGTGCCCGAACCAAGGGAGACCCTCATGAAGAACACTCAGCTGCTGCTGATCAACGATATGTGCGGCTACGGCAAGGTCGCGCTTTCCGCCATGCTGCCGGTGCTGTCGCACATGGGCTACCGCATCCACAACCTGCCGACGGCACTTGTGTCCGATACGCTCAACTATCCCAAGTTCTACATCCACGACACCACCGAGTACGTGCGCCAGAGCCTCGCCATCTGGGAGGAGCTCGGCTTTGAGTTCGACGCCATCTCTACCGGCTTTATCGTGACCGAGGAAGAGACGCGCATCATTTCGGACTTCTGCCACCGTCGCGCGCAAAAGGGTACCAAGGTGTTCGTCGACCCCATCATGGGCGACAACGGCAAGCTCTATGCGGGCGTGCCCGAGTCCACGATTGGCCTTATGCGGCACCTGCTGGAGTGCGCAGACTACGCGGTGCCCAATTATACCGAGGCGTGCCTGCTTGCCGATAGGCCTATCGCCGAGCAAATTACGCCCGATGAGGCTCGCGCCCTTGTGGACGCCGTGCGCGAGCTGGGTGCCAAGTCGGTGGTCATTACGAGCGCCGTGGTCAATGGCACGAACGCGGTTATCGGTTACGACCATGTAGCGGGGGAGTACTTTACGATTCCCTTTGAGCTCATTCCGGTCTATTTCCCGGGCACGGGTGACACGTTCTCGGCGGTGCTCGTCGGCCGCGTTATGGCAGGTTGGAGTTTGCAACGCGCGACGTCCGATGCCATGCGCGTGGTGGCTGAGCTTATCGAGCGCAATGCCGACCAAGAGGACAAGTCGGCTGGCCTTCCCATCGAGGCCTGCCTGGATGTGATTGACCATGAGTAATGCTGGCGAGGGCGGCGCCAAGCCTGCGGGCGAGAACAAGCCGCTCGGCGCGCCGCGGGGCAAGCGTCCGCGCATCCGCGTGAGCTGCGTGGACCAGCTGGGTGCGTGCCGCTGCCACCATGGTCACAAGCCGGGCGACGTTTTTGACTTCGACCGAGACCGCGGCAAGATGTGTGCCATGGCCTGCCATGTGGGCTTTCCCTATATCGATATCCTGCGCTATGGCGGAACCGTGCCTGGCAACGAGCCCGGTACGGCAAAGTTCTGCTGCCCCGAGGTCGATACGCTGAACGTCTGGCTTGCCGAGATCGTCGACGAGTAGTCGAGCGCAATGTGACAAAGGGACAGTCCCTTTGTCACATTCGCCGGGGCTGCCCCTTCTTTTTGCTTATAATCCTAAATCTCTGCATTTCATCCGATTTTAGGTTCTAAAAATCCTACATTTCATCGATAATTAAGCGCATAAAACTTTGCATTTCATTTGATGACACTGAGGGGAGAGCCTATGCTGCGCAGGAAAATAGCGGCAGAGCTGGAGCGTTGGCTGAAGTCTGCCGAGCAAAAGGCCTTATTCATCACGGGTTCTCGCCAGATCGGCAAAAGCTATTCGATTCGCGCATTTGGCAAAGCCAGCCATGCAACCTACATCGAGCTCAATCTCATGGAAAATCGCCAGGCAAAAGATGCTCTTCTCGAGGCGCGGAATGCCGATGATTTCATCAGCAGGGTGACGCTTCTTTCGGGAAAGTCGATTGCACCAGGCAAAACGCTCGTGTTTATCGATGAGGTCCAAGAGGCCCCCGACATCATGACGATGGCAAAGTTCCTTGTAGAGGACGGGAGGTGCCGCTGGGCGTTTTCGGGGTCAATGCTCGGGACCCAGTTCAAGGGCGTCAGGTCCTATCCCGTGGGGTATGTCCACGAGCTTAGGATGTTCCCGCTCGATTTTGAGGAGTTTTGCTGGGCAATCGGGGTGAGCGAGGGGGCTCGCCAAACGATACGTGACGCGTGTATCAGCGAGAGGCCCATTCCTGATTACATTCATGACGCGATGATGGCAAACTTCAGGACCTATACCGTTGTCGGCGGAATGCCGGAGGTCGTGCAACGTTTCCTTGACACGCAGGGCGACCTTGCCTCTGTTCGTCAGCTACAGTCAGAGCTCAACGAACAGTACCGGCGGGATATCTCCAAGTATGCAAGCGGGCGAGCCCTTCAGGTGCAGAGCATTTACGATCAGCTCCCTATTATGCTCGAGGGCGAAAACAAGCGCTTCGTGCTCAATTCCATTGACCCCAAGGCTCACTACGAGAAGTATCAGCGAGATTTTGTATGGCTTGTCGATGCCGGCGTTGCTCTCAAAGCCGATATCGTAACCGAGCCAAAATCGCCCTTGCTCAAGACGGCACGGCCATCGCAGTTCAAGCTATATCAATCGGATACGGGCATGTTGATGGCGCGCTACCCCGTCGGAGTCGCCCAAGCGGCGTATCTTGATAGCAAGGAGCCCAATCTGGGCGGCATTTACGAAAACGTGGTGGCCCAGCAGCTGGCTGCCCAAAATCGCCAGCTTTACTACTATCAGACAAAAAAGCGCGGTGAAGTGGACTTTGTGGTCGATGGACCGGATGGGACGGCTGTTCCGATCGAGGTTAAATCGGGCTCCTATTACCACGCGCACGCTGCGCTCGGTCATGTGCTTGATACGGCTGAATATGGCGTAAGGCTCGGGATTGTTTTCTCGAGAGGCAACGTTGAGCGCAACGGAGCGGTTCTCTATTTGCCGCTATATGCGACCTGGGCCCTTTCGGATGTTTTGGGCGACTCCTGCGCCGAGGGGATAAAGCTGGAGGTCAAGCCGGTCTAGGGCCAGTCCCGGATGTGGCAAAGGGGTAGTCCCTTTGTCACATTCATGAGCGTGGATTTTCTCCCACCGAGATAACGAGCGTGGATTTTCTCCCGTTTAGAGCGCACTCGAACGCTCAAAGTGGGAGAAAATCCACGCTCGTTTTATGCCGATGGCGTGGCCCGTGTGCCCGCGCCGCCCGAGCGCCTACAGCTGCTCGAGCATGGCGGTGCAACCGGCGAGTACATCGCGGTAGGTGGCGTCGAAATTGCCGGTGTACCAGGGGTCGGCCACGTCGCCGGGGCGATCGGTCCAATCGAGCAGGCGCGAGATCTTGCCATCGGGGTCCTTCCCAAAAATTCGGTACAGGGCGCGGGCGTTCTCGTCGTCCATATAGACAATGTGGTCCCAGTCGCCATACTCCGCGCGACGCACCTGACGTGTGCGATGTGCGACGACGGGAATCCCGACCTCGCGTAGCTTGGCAATGGTGCCGTGGTGTGGCGGGTTGCCGATCTCCTCGGTCGAGGTCGCAGCGGAATCAATGACAAACTCGCCCGCGCGCCCGGCGCGCCGCACTAGCTCGGTAAACACGGACTCAGCCATCGTCGAGCGACAGATGTTCCCATGGCAGATAAACAGTACACGTTGCATATGCGGTTTCCTTTCGATCGCCATCATCGAGCTCGAGTATCGCATCTACGCCTGCGCCCTTGCCCGCCTGCGCTCCCAGTGAGCCAATTTAATCGTCACCAGCGTAAGCACCCAGGCCACAAGCGAGAACGCGGCACCCACTGCGCCTACGTGCGCAATGCCAATGCTGCTTACCACGGCGCCGCCCACTGCGGTGCCAAACGAGATGCCGACGTTAAACGCCATGGGCTCAACCGAACTTGCGAGTACCATCGACTTGGGATGGCGGCTGCGTGCCACGTCCATGAAGTGCGTGATGCACGACACCGAGAACAAGTACATGAGCAGCGCCAAGCTAAAGACAAAGGCCAGCGCGAGCGGCATGGTGCCGCCCACAGCAAACAGCCCGAGTAACGCCGCAGCCTGCAGCACGAACGTCACAAGCAGCGCCTTCATGCCAAAGCGCGCATCGATCCATCCGCCCAGGATGTTCGAGATCAGGCAGAACACGCCGTAGGCCATGAGCGTGGTACTGGCTTCGACCGTGCCCATGCCCAGCACCTGCTCAAGATAAGGCGTCACGTAGCCATAGAAAACGTAGACCGACCCCACGCCAAACAAAAAGATGAGCATGCCGGTGATGATGCTCGGCTCGCGTAGCAGACCCGCCTGCTCGCGAAAAGTGGCGGGCTCGTCGGTTTGCCCAGCGCGCGGCATAAACGCCACGAGCGCTCCGCAGATCAGAACGGCAAAGGCCAGCGTGCCGTACATGGCCACGTGCCAATCGAGCGTGTCGGCCACAAACTTGCCGATCGAAGTGACAAAGACCATTGCCACGGAAAACGCACCATATACCACCGAGATGGCAAGCGAAGTTTGCTGCGGAGACAGAAGCTCGGGGATGTACGTCACGCCCACGGCGAGCAGTGCGCCCGAGACGGAGCCCAGGATGATGCGCGAGATGAACAGCACCTGGAAGTTGGGCGCCAACGCCATGACCAGGTTGCCGAGCACAAAGACGATGCTGTAGCACACGAGCAGCTGGTAGCGGCGAAAACGCCCCGTACTGAGCGCGAGCACCGGCGTCGAGATAGCGTAGATCAGTGCGAACACGCTAATAAGTTGGCCTGCGGTGGCAAGCGATACGCCGAGTTCCGTCGCTAGGTCGCTTTCGATGCCGATGACCACGAACTCGGAGCAGCCGAGCGAGAATCCCAACAGCACGAGCAGCGCCAGGCAAAGATTGGTGCGCGCGGGGGAGAGCGCGGCGGCGGTTGACTTACTTTTTGGCGTGGTTGCGGCGGTCAAGGTTGTCACTCCAATGTCGCATTAATAAGCGGGATTCAATCCCTGCAACTCTAACAGAATGTGACAAAGAGACAGTCCCTTTGTCGCATTGCGCTGCCGGCCAGTCGCCCAAACCGTCACAACATTCGGCGAAAATCTCGAAATCGAGGAAAAGCGTCGAATGTTGTGACGGTTTTTGTGTCCGGCGCGGGTGAGCTTCGGTGTCGTCTGGGGGTATAAAACTAGCGAGTGTTTATTTGCGAGGCCTAAGGGGCGCCCCGTATGGATATCGATAACTTTGAATGGTGGTATAGCGAGGGTGAGACTCCGGACGAGGGGTGGGACGAGCCTACGCCGCGTGGCGTGTCGAGCGACGAGGACGAGACCGGCAACGACGTCGCCGCCGACTCGGACGCCGCCCTCGATCCCGTCGAGCCCCTGACCTTCGAACAAGCTTGGGCCCAGGCCGAGGCAGACGAGGCCAAGGCCGACGCTACGGCCACGCTCGGCGAGCCAGCCGACATGTCGATCTCGCCGGCAAAGACCCCGCAGCCGCGTCACACCATCGATCCCGACAGCACGGCATCCTTCAGTATTCTCGACGTGCCCTCGCAGGGCGCTCAGGCGCCCGCACCCACACGTCGCCCCAATCTGTCTCGCGAGGAAGATGCAGGACGTCGCTCTCCGCTTGGCCCCATCCTTATCGCCTTCATGGCCGGCGTTATCGCATGCTCGGTAATTGGAAACGTCTGGAGCCATGTCGAGCAGCAGCGAAAAGACGCCGCCAGGGTCGAGATGTCTGTCGAGCAATCGCTCGGCCGCACGCGCTCGGTACATGTGTCGGTCGAGGTCAAGGACGGCGCGACGTGGGACACCGCGCGCGGCGACAGCCAAATGCTCATCCATATCGTGGGGCGCACGCTCAAAGGGCAGACGATTGACGAGTATCAATACGTCAATTCCGCTGGTGACGGCATCGAACTTAAGCCCGGCGACTACGAGCTCACCGTCGATGAACCGCCCGTCGCCACCGACGGCACGCGCTTCCGTGCCTCAAAGCGCATGGTTCCCGTGAGCTTTAACTCGCAGGCGCCCGATACGGTCGACACCACGCCACAGGGCGGGTTTGACCTTTACGTAGATACCCAGTAGGCGCTCGCCGCTCATTCCGCTATGGCTACTCAATAATCGCCTGCCGTCCCGTCCCGCCGCCAAGAGTGGGACAATAGCCCTCGACACTATTGTTTACTTTTGGAGGAAGTAGCATGTCTACCGTCACTACCATCAAGCGCGGCGGCCTCACCGCGGCCATCGATTCCATGGGCGCCCAGCTCACGAGCCTTGCTCTCAACGGCAACGAGTATCTGTGGCAGGGCGACCCCGCCTTTTGGGGCAAGCATGCGCCCATCCTGTTCCCCATTGTGGGTTCGCTGCGCAACAACACGGCAACGTCTGCGGCCGGCACCTGCGAGATGCCGCGCCACGGACTCGCGCGCATCGTCGAGCACAAGCTGGTCGAGGTTTCGGAGGACGGCTCCTCGGTAACGTACGAGATCACCGACACGTCCGAGTCGCTCAAGGCCTTTCCGTTCCACTTTAAGCTCAACATGACCTATGCCCTGACCGGCGACGCCATCCTCACGCAGACCTTTGCCGTCACCAATACCGGCGACGTGGACCTGCCGTTCTCGGTGGGCGGCCACCCTGCGTTTAACGTACCGGCTCCCGGTGCCGAGGACGAGGCATTCGAGGATTACGAGCTGGCGTTTACCGAGGCTTGGACTAACGAGGCTCCCATCATCACGCCCGACGGTCTTATGACGTTCGAGGGCAGCTACAAGGCTCCCGATAACTCGGACGTGCTGCCCATCACGCACCGCAGCTTCGATAACGACGCCATCATGTTCACCGATACCCCGGGCTCCACGCTCACGCTGCGCGGCCGCAAGTCGGGTCACGGCGTCAAGATCGACTTTGAGGGCTTTAAGTACATTGGCGTGTGGTCTGCCGCCAACGACGCTCCGTTTGTGGCGCTCGAGCCCTGGACCGGTCACACCACCATGGACACCGAGGACGATGTCTTTGAGCACAAGGTCAACACCATCACCCTGGCCCCGGGCGAGACGGACAAGCGCAGTTTTAGCGTTACCTTGCTCTAGAGGTTCCGCCGCTCGGTCGATGCTGCGCGTCGTCCAGAGCGACAAGTTGTCATTCAAAAGGCAAGGCATAGACCTTCTGGTCATGCCTTGCCTTTTTCATGCCACTTGTTCGCTCTGGACGTCGCTCGCCGGCATTGCCAAAACATCGGCGTCCCCAATGACTACCGCGTGTCTATTAATTTTTCGAGCTTGTGCTGCGCTGCTAGTTGCTGGCGTATATCCTGTTAAGTCGTCAGCATACGATTCAACAGGGAAGGCAGATTATGCATTCTCCCCATCAACGCGACGCGCATCCACAGCCGGTATGCAGCCGTCGCATCTTTTTGGGTAGCGCTCTCGCTGCGAGCGCTTCCGTCGTCGCCGGCGCGCTTGCCGGCTGTCAGCGCCCGTCAACGCTCAAGGTGGTTCGGCCCACGACGGGCGGCGGTCGCGACGACCTGTCCGATTCCGTGATCGGCAAGGACAAGATCCGCATTGGCATGGAGGCGGCCTACGCCCCGTACAACTGGCAGGTCTCCGAAGCCAGCGAGTACACCATCCCCATCGACAACGTGCAGGGCGCCTATGCCGATGGTTACGACGTGCAGATCGCCAAGATCGTCTGCAAGGCCCTCGGCGGCGAGCCCGTTGCCGTCAAACAGAGCTTCTCGGGTCTTATCGATTCGCTCAACAACGGCCAGATCGACCTCATCATTGCCGGCATGAGCGCCACGCCCGAGCGCGAGGAGTCCGTCGGCTTTTCCGATCCGTACTTCATTGGCTACTTTGGCCTGTTCGTAAAAGAGGGTTCCCCCTACCAAAACGCGACCAAGCTCAGCGACTTTAGCGGCGCTACGGTGCTCGGGCAAAAGGACACCATGCTCGATACCGTCATCGACGAGATCCCGGGCGTTGTCCACAAAAACCCGGTCGACTCGGTTCCCACGGTGTTTTCGAATCTGCTGCAGGGCACCTGCGACGCCGTGACTTACAACACCGAGAATGAGAAGGGCTATATGGCCCAAAATCCCGGTATCGTCCCCATCCAGTTTGCCGAGGGCGAGGGCTTTAAGCAGGAGGTCACGGCAAATGTCGGTTGCCGCAAGGGCTCGGACAAGCTGCTTAAGCTCATCGACAAGACACTCAAGGGCATTAGCCAAGAGGAGCGCGACCAAATGTGGGACGCGTGCCTCGACCGTCAGCCGGCATAGGGAGGCAGCATGAAAACCATTAATCGCCTGGCCTCCTTTATCAAGGCCGACCACCGTTATGTATACCTGGGCACGAGTGTTATCGCGGCGCTCGGCCTGGCGTTTAGCCAACGCAACCCCACGCCGCTGAGCTTCTTGGCCCCCACCGGTATCTTCCAAGACTGCCTCTGGGCAATCCTTTGGGCCTGGCTCGTCGTGTCGTCGGCGGCGCTGGTCACCAAGCTCATGCACTGGAACGACTATCGCGAAAAGTCGCCGTTCGCATCCGAGCGCTGCCGTCGTGGCGCACGCCTGGGCAGCTACGTCATGGTCGCCATCGCGGCAGTTTTCTTTATTGACCGCTGCGTCATGTCGTTTATCGACCTGGTGCAGGTGAGCATTGTCTCGGATTCCAACCCCAGCGACTTTTTGTCGAGCCTGGTCTACATGACCTACAAGAGCGGGGACTTCTTCATTCGCGGTATCGAGATCACCATCGCGCTTGCCACCTTCGGCACCGTCATCGCATTCTTCCTGGCGCTGCTCTTCGTGTTCCTACGCATTCAGACGTTCGACCGCGTGGATAACGACCTGGTGCGCTTCGTTAAGAGTATCGGCCGCGGCTTTGCGACCGTCTACTCCACCATCGTGCGCGGCACGCCCATGATGGTCCAGGGCCTGCTCATCTATTACGCGGGCTTCACCGTTTTGCGCGGCATGGGCTTCGAGACCGCCCAGGCCAACCAGATCTGGAGCACCTTCACCGCCGGCCTCGTCACCATCTCGCTCAACTCCACCGCCTACATGATGGAGGTCCTGCGCGGCGGCATCGAGTCCATCGATTCCGGCCAAGCCGAGGCGGCGCGATCGCTGGGCCTGTCGCAGTGGCAGGCCATGCGCAAAGTCGTGTTCCCCCAGGGCATTAAAAATGCGATTCCGGCGCTCACCAACGAGCTCATCATCAACATCAAGGATTCGTCGGTGCTCTCGGTCATCGGCGTGTTCGACCTTATGTACGCTACTACCACGGTCGCCGGCGTGTACTACCGCCAGATGGAGGTCTACTGCGTGGCGCTCGTGGTCTACCTGATCCTGACGCTCGTGGCGAGCCGCCTGCTCGAAGCCTTTGGCAAAAAGCTCGGTGCCGAGGCTCCGGCCACGCTGCCCAGCTCTAACTAGGCTTAAGACGAGGAGAATCATCATGGCAGATACCGCCACTACCGGCGTTGCGGCCGCCGCACAGACCAATGAGCCGCTCGTCCGCGTCGAGGGCCTGCGCAAGAGCTTCGGCTCGCTCGAGGTACTCAAGGGCATCGACCTGTCCGTTAACCCCGGCGAGGTCGTCACCATTATCGGCGCCTCGGGCTCGGGCAAGTCGACCTTCCTGCGCTGCCTCAATCTGCTCGAGACCCCGGACGCGGGCCACATCTGGTTCCACGGCCAGGACCTCACGGCCGAGCGCTGCAACATTAACAAGCTGCGTGAGGACATCGGCATGGTGTTCCAGGGCTTTAACCTGTTCAACAACATGGATGTGCTCGACAACTGCACGCTTGCGCCCGTCACGCTCAAAAAAATGAGCAAGGCCGAGGCCGAGAAGGTCGCGATGGAGCATTTGACGAGTGTGGGGCTCGAGAAGTTCGCGCACGCCGCCGTGGGTCGCCTGTCCGGTGGTCAAAAACAGCGCGTGGCCATCGCGCGCGCCCTATGCATGAATCCGCAGATCATGCTGTTCGACGAGCCGACCTCCGCACTCGACCCCGAGATCGTGGGCGAGGTGCTCGAGGTCATGCGCAAGCTCGCTGCCGACGGCATGACCATGGTCGTCGTCACGCACGAAATGGCCTTTGCCCGCACGGTGTCCGACCGCGTGGTCTTTATGGACAAGGGCGTGGTGCTCGAGGATGCCGCGCCGGCCGAGCTCTTCGGCAACCCCAAACATCAGCGCACGCGCGAGTTCCTCTCGCGTTATCTCGAGGACAAATAACCGACCGCAAACGCTTATGTGGCAGGGCCGCTCCGGTGGGGCGGCCCTTGTCGTCACAATCGAAAGGATGTCATGGCCGAGGTTTGGCGCTTTTTTGCGCATGAGGATGATTTTGCCGATCTGGACGAGGCTGGTGCGTGCGAGCGCCTGGGCCGCGTGCTGTCGTTTCCGACCATCTCGAGTATGGATGCCGAGGCGGTGAACTGGCAGCCGTTCGACGACCTGCGCGCGTATATGCAGCAGGCTTGGCCGCACGTATTTACGGCGGGTAAGGTCGAGCTTATCGACCATTCGCTATTGGTGACGCTTAGCGGTTCCGACCCTGCCCTCAAACCCGTCATGCTCATGGGCCACATGGACGTGGTTCCCGTGGTACCCGGCACCGAGGCTGACTGGACGCATGTCCCCTTTAGCGGACATGTGGACGACACCTACATTTGGGGTCGCGGCGCCATCGATATGAAAGACCAGGTCGCAGGCATTCTCGAGGCGGTTGAGTATGCGCTCGCACACGGCTGGGAGCACGAGCGCACCCTGCTGCTGGCTTTTGGCCAGGACGAGGAAACCACGCAGTTCGGTGCGGGTGCCATCGGCCGCGTGCTCGAAGAGCGCGGCATTGAGCTTGAGTACCTGATCGACGAGGGCGACTACCGCATCGTTCCGGCTGCCGAGTACGGCGCGGGCGAGGGCTGGCTTATGCATGCCGATCTCGCGGAGAAGGGCTACGCCGATATCGTGTTGAGGACGCGTAGCGAGGGCGGGCATTCCTCCAACCCCTACGGGGGCACTTCACTCGAGGTGCTCAGCCGTGCCATCACCGCAATCTGCGATATCGAGTGGCCGACGCGCGTGACCGACTTGCTTGCCGCCCAACTCGTCGAGTTGGGGCTCTACACGGCCGATGAAATTGCCGCCAACGGGGATGCCATTGTCCGCGATTGCCTCGCCAGCAAAAAGCTCTATCCGCTGGTGACGACCACCTGCGCGCCCACGCAGATCGAGGGTGGCAGCACCGGCGCCAACGTAATGCCGCAGGATATGTGGGCCAACATTAACTTCCGCATGCTCGAGGGCACGAGCGTGGCCGACGTTGTGGCGCGCTGCCGTGAGGCGGTTGCCGGGGCGGACCTTGCCGGTCGTGTCAAAGTGGAGCTGGGCCCCGGCAGCTCCGAACCCTCGCCGTCCCCGCGCATCGGTGGTCCCGGTCTCGAGGCGGTTCGCTCCATCGCCGTCCGCTATTTCCGTGATCCAAAGGGGATGGAGGAAAACGGATCATTCGAGCCAGTGGCAATTGTGCCCTCGACCGTGATCGGTGCGACCGACGCTGCCAACTACCAGCACATTTGCCCTGAGTGCATTCGCTTCTCGGCCTTTGTGGTCGATGATGACGAGTGCGACCGAGGCGTCCACGGCACCAACGAGCGCATTACCCGCCGCGCCTACCTCCAGGGTGTTCGCTTCCTCATCGCCCTACTCCATACGCTTTAGAATCCGACAAAGGGACTGTCCCTTTGTCGGATTCCGTGCGGGTTATATGCAGGTTTGCCTGCGCACGCTATCATATATGGGTTAGACCGCAACTATGTACCCCATACGCGAAGGGATGCGCATGTATCTGAAGATCGACATGCTCTAGCTGGACTTACCCCCGCAGCGGCGCCCCGCGCCCCATCAATTCTGCCGATTTTCGCCTTCACGCATATAAAGGAGTCCGTCATGCGCGACAAGCTCGAAAAGATCATCAAGGCCTACGAGGAGCTCGAGAAGAAGCTTTCCGACCCGGCCGTCGCCTCCGATATCAAGGAGTTCACGCGTCTCAACAAGGAGTACGCGCACCAGTCCGACCTCATTGCCGCCTCGCGCGAGTACATCGGCGCGCTCGATGACATCGAGGCTGCCAAGGAAATGCTGCACGATACCACCGATGCCGATGAGAAGGAGATGCTCCAGATGGACATCTCCGAAAACGAGGCCAAGCTTCCCCAGCTCGAGGAAGACATCAAGTACATGCTCATCCCGAGCGACCCCAACGACGACAAGAACACCATCGTCGAGATCCGCTCCGCCGCCGGTGGCGACGAGGCGGCCATCTTCGCCGGCGATCTGTACAAGATGTACCAGCGCTTTTGCGAGTCGCGCGGCTGGAAGACTACCGTGCTCGATTCCAGCCCCAGCGAGGCCGGTGGCTTTAAGTCCATCGAGTTCAAGGTCGAGGGCGACCGCGTCTACTCCGTCATGAAGTTCGAGTCCGGCGTGCACCGCGTCCAGCGCGTTCCCAAGACTGAGTCCCAGGGCCGCATTCAGACCTCCACGGCTACCGTCGCCGTACTTCCCGAGGCCGAGGAGATCGACGTCCAGATCAACCAGTCCGACCTGCGCATCGACACCTACTGCGCCTCCGGCCCTGGCGGTCAGTGCGTTAACACCACCTACTCCGCCGTGCGCATCACCCACCTGCCCACCAACACCGTGGTGCAGTCGCAGGAGCAGCGTTCCCAGATCCAGAACCGCGAGGTCTGCATGCAGATGCTGCGCGCCCGTCTGTACGAGATGGAACTCGAGAAGCAGCAGGCCGAGCTCGGTGCCGAGCGCCAGAGCCAGATCGGCCACGGCAACCGTTCCGAGAAGATCCGTACCTACAACCAGCCCCAGGACCGCGTGACCGATCACCGCATCGGTTTCAACTCCACCTACAACGGCGTCCTTCTGGGCGATCAGCTCGGCACCGTCATCGAGGCGCTCGCCGCCGCCGAGCGAGCCGAGAAGCTGGCACAGGCTGTGTAGGTTCCGCCGTTCTACCGAACGGCGGACCAGCCGACGCTGCGCGGGCCGCATTTGGACAATCTGACGTTCAACTTCAAGGGCGCGACCAGAAGGTCAGCGCCCTTTCGTTTCACGTCACCTTGTCTCAAATGCGACCCGCTCGCTGGCATTGTCAAGACATCGGCGTTATCTTGGTTGGCACTTGAATGATCCCTTGGGGACGGAGGAAAACGGATCATTCTGCATCGATGCGGTGCCAGTGATCCGTTTTCCTCCGTCCCCTACGGATCATTTTGGGAAATTGCTATGTTGGTTTATTTGGGCTGACTTGGTAGCCTATGGGCCATTTACCTGCTTAAAGCGTCGGTCGATTACCAAAATAATGCTCAAAAAATCGTCCAAGAAGTCGCGGGGCGATTTTTGATGGGTCGTGCGTCAAGCGATGTGGCAAGTTCTTGGTTAGATATTGGTCAGTTTTGGGCAACCTTGCCAAAAGCTTGACGAATGCAGATTTAGACGTCGACGAATGAACATTTTAGGCGGGTTCCAAGCAAAATTCTGGGCTGATTCTCGATAATCGCCTTCAATCGCCCCTTGCCATGCGCTGGCCTCGCGTACAATCTGCTCCGACATTCGCGCGCCGTCCGGCGCTTAAGAGGGGAGGGCCCCATGGCAAACGAGATCTGGACCATCAAGCGTTGTCTCGAGTGGACCAAGGAGTACCTGGCCGAGCGCGGCGAGGAGCACCCCCGTCTTTCTGCCGAGTGGCTGCTGTGCGCCGCCACGGGCCTGGCGCGCATTGACCTATATATGCGTATGGACGAGACGCTTAACGCGGCCCAGCTCGAGACCATGCATGCGGCCGTTGTCCGCCGCGCTAAGGGCGAGCCGCTGCAATACATCACGGGCAGCACGCAGTTTCGCATGATCGACGTCGCGTGCGCCCCCGGTGTGCTCATTCCGCGCCCCGAGACCGAGATGCTCGTCGAGGAAGTCCTCAATTATCTGGATGCCGAGGTGCTGAGCCCCGAGGCTGCTGCCCGTCAGCGTGTTGAGCTGCCTTGGAACGATGAGGTCGAGGAGGCACGCAAGGCCGAGGCCGCGCTGGCAGACGAACGGGCGACCGCCGAGCGCCGTGCCGCTAACCTGACGGCTGCCGATGAGGCGGCGCTAGGCGGCGATGTACTGGGCAGCCGTGCCTATGCCGAGGAACTGGCCGACCGCGAGGCCGAGGAAGCCGCCGCGCAGGCAGCAGAAGCCGAAGCGGCAGAAGCAGAGGCCATGGAAACCCCCGAGCCCGAGCTCGACGAATACGGCATCGCCATCGAGGGTGCCGGCCAGGAGACGGCTTCGGCTCAGGATGCCGCTGCGCCTGCCCCAGCCGAGCCCCGTATCGCCCGCGTTCTCGAGGTCGGCTGCGGCACGGGTTGCATCTCGCTCTCCCTTGCCTGGGAGCGCCGCGGCCACGTTACCTGCACCGCCACCGATATCGAGCCGCGCGCCATCGATCTGGCCACCAAAAACCGCGACGCGCTCGGCCTCACGGCAGATGAGGTTGCCTTTAGTCTCACCAACCTGGTGAGCTCCATTCCCCGCGAAGAGTGGGGCACCTTCGACGTGCTCGTTTCCAACCCGCCCTACATCCCGACCGGCGTCATGCGCTCGCTGCCGCACGAGGTCAAGGACTTTGAGCCCGACTTGGCGCTCGAGGGCGGTGCCGACGGCCTGGACATCTTCCGCCGCCTGCTCAATGCGGCGCCTTACATGCTGCGCGCCGGCGGCCTGTTTGCCTGCGAGCTCTACGAGGGCGCCCTCGATGCCGCGGCCGAGCTCTGTCGCCAGGCAGGCCTTTCGGACGTGCGTATCGTCCACGACCTCACCGATCGTCCCCGCATCGTTCGAGCCATCGTCACCGAGCCCAAACAGCGCCAGTAATATTTATTAACTGGTTAGCAAAAATTATAAAATAGTTTATAATTAGGACGGCTGAAAGAGGTCGGCCCATGCAACCTCCTACCTTTCGGGAAATCATTGCCCTACTCAAGCACGATGGATTCGTGAAGGTCGCGCAAGTCGGTAGTCATGCTAAGTACGTTTCTGGTGACCGTGTTATCACCGTGAACGGCTCTGGTGGTGATCGACCAAAGAAGGGCACGTGGGCAAGTATTCGTCGCCAAGCTGGATGGTAGTTGGAGGCAAAATGAGGCAGCGATTTACCTATGACTGCGTTCTCATAAAAGAAGACGACGGTTACTGCGCCAGCTTCCCGCAGATTCCCGGCGCCTTTGCCGATGGCGATACGCGCGAAGAAGCGATTGCCCATGCCACCGAGGCGCTGATGGCGTTTTTGGCCGACGACCTCAACAACGGTTTGACTCCGGCAGGGTACGAACACTCGGCCGAGGTCGTGGCCCTTTCAGTCGAAATCGACCACGAGGACGCTCGGGAAGCGGCGTGCCGAACATTTAAAGACGCAGCGCTGGACCTCAAAGTCTCCGCTCCGCGGATTACCGCACTGGTCAAAGCCGGAAAGCTCGATGTTGAACTCGTCGACGGCCGTCGGATGATAACGATAGACAGCATCGAGCGCTACGCCGCCCAAAAACGCCACGCCGGCAGGCCAAAGAAGTTCGTCGCAGTCCAATAACCCCCTCACTTTCACCGACTACTAGAGCCGCTCACCAAACCAACATGCGCTCTGGGCAAATAGGTTGAATGTTTCGTGCGAGAATGCCCCACAGTAAACAAACTTGCACCGGAGCGTAAGGGGCTGGCATACACATGCAGACGGTCTATCGGGTATACGAGGGAACGCGCGAGCCGCATCGGCTTGCCGTCGAGCGCACGGCCGAGGTGCTCGGCCGCGGCGGCCTGGCCTTGATTCCGACCGAGACCGTCTACGGTGTCGCCGTGGCAGTCAACGCCTTCTCGGGCGCCGTGCCCCAAGATACAAGCGAATTCCCATCGTGGCCGCGCGATCCGCAGGCTGCCGTCAATGGCGCCGCAGTTCCTGCGCTCGGCACCGGCTATCGCCGTATCTTCACTCTCAAGCAACGTGAGCTCACGCAAACCGTCGCTTGGCTGGTCGATGGCGTCGAAGCACTCGACCGCTATGGCGTGGATATCCCGGAAGATGCCCGCGTACTCGCGCGACGATGCTGGCCGGGAGCCCTGACTATCGTGGTCAAGGCAGCCCCCTGCGTGCCGACCTTTATGCGCGCTGCCGACGACACCGTGGCCCTGCGCGCTTCGGCCTCTCCCGTGGTCCAAGCGCTCATCCGCGCCTGCGGCAGTCCCCTTGCCTGCACGAGCGCCAACACGCACGGCGCGCCTTCGCCGGCAAGCTTTGCCGCCGTCGAGGGTCGCATCCTGGAGGGGGTCGATGTTGCCGTCGACGCCGGTGAGACCCCGTGTCGCGACGCCTCGACCATCGTGTCGTTCCAGCACGGCGGGCTCCAGATCCTGCGCCAAGGCGCACTTCCCGCATCAGAGATCGAGCGGGTCCTGTCCGACCCGATGCAATAGAAGGGTGTAAGCGATGTCGTTGAATCTGGGCAGCCTGGGCATGGAAGATGCCTCGTTTAACTTTGGCGGTTCCTACATCATGGCGCTCGACTGCGGCACTACCTCGGTACTCGCGGCCATTGTCGACGAATACGGCTGCATCGTTGCCCAGGCGCGTCGTAGCGTCAAAACCAGCTTCCCGCGCCCCGGCTGGGTGGAGCAGGATCCCACGGAGGTGCTTGCCAGCCAGATCGGCGTGATGATGGAGGTTCAGTTTAAGAGCGGCATCCATTCCGATCGCATCGCCGCCATCGGCATCTCCAACCAGCGCGAGACCACGGTGGTCTGGGACCGCGTGAGCGGCCAGCCCATCTATAACGCCATCGTATGGCAGTGCCGTCGTACCGCGCCGGCGATCGACGCGTTGGTTGAACAGGGTTGCGAGGAGCTGGTGCGCTCCCGCACGGGACTTACGCTTGACCCGTATTTCTCGGCCTCCAAGGTGCAGTGGATTCTCGACAACGTCGACGGCGCACGCGAGAGCGCGGCGGCGGGCGACCTCATGTTTGGCACCATCGACACCTGGCTCATCTACAACCTCACCGGCGGCCAGGTCTTTGCCACCGACTACACCAATGCCAGCCGCACGGCACTCTTTAATATCCATACGCTCGATTGGGACGACGACCTGCTGGCGCTCTTTGACGTTCCACGTTCCATGATGCCCGAGGTTCGCTGGAGCTCGGGCGACTACGGCCGCGTCGCGAGCGACATCATGACCAACATGCCGCCCATCATGGGCGTGGCGGGCGACCAGCAGGCATCGCTGTTCGGCCACTGCTGCTTCTATCCCGGCCAGACCAAAAACACCTATGGCACGGGCTGCTTTATGCTCATGAACACCGGTGACGAGATCGTCGAATCCAAGAATGGCCTGGTCTCCACCATCGGTATCGCTGCGGACGGCAAAGTCAGCTATGCGCTCGAGGGCTCTATTTTTGCCGCCGGTTCAACGATGAACTGGCTTCGCAACAACATGGGCATCATCTCGAGCGTGAGCGAGTCGGCACAACTCGCCGCTTCGATTAGCGACAACGAGGGCTGCTACTTCGTTCCCGCCTTTGCAGGTTTGGGTGCTCCCTGGTGGGACCCGCATGCCCGCGGTATCGTGTGCGGTCTGACCGGCGCCTCGAGCCGTGCGACCATCGTACGTGCCGCCTGCGAATCCATGGCATATCAGAGCTACGACGTGCTGCGCGCCATGGAGCAGGACGTGGGGCTTTCGATTGAGCGCCTGTCTGTCGATGGCGGTGCCTCGCGCAACGAGTTCATCATGCAATTCCAGGCCGACCTGCTGGATATCCCCGTGCTGCAATGCGAGACGGTGGAGACCACGGCAATCGGTGCCGCGTACTTGGCGGGTCTTGCCGTCGGCTATTGGGAAGACCTTGAAGAGCTGGAGCAAAATGCCCAGATCGTTAGGACCTTCCTTCCCCATATGTCCGCCGAGCGTCGCGAGCAAAACCTTGCGGGCTGGCGTGATGCAGTCAAGCGCTCGCTCAGTACCGCACAGTAGGGCTGCGATGGGCTGCTCGATACAACAAACCGCTAAACTTATGCATGGCGTGCGGCGGCAACATTGCTGCGCGCCTTGTCAGCAAGGCCGTTTTGCGGCTGCAACGAAAGGGGCAATCAACCCATGACCGTCACCTACGATGCGTCCCGTGTGACGCTTGTCGATCATCCGCTCGTCCAGCACAAGCTGTCGATCCTGCGCGACAAAAACACCGGCACCAACCAGTTCCGTCAGCTCGTGCGCGAACTCGCGCTTTTTGACGGCTACGAGGCCATGCGCGACCTGCCTATGGAAGACGTCGAGGTCGAGACCCCCATCACTACCGCCACGTTCAAACAGCTTGCCGGCAAGAAACTCGCCATCGTGCCCATCCTGCGTGCGGGCCTTGGCATGGTCGACGGTATCCTCGACCTGGTGCCCTCCGCTCGCGTGGGCCACATCGGCATGGAGCGCGACGAGGTCACCCACGAGCCGCACGAGTATTACTGCAAGATGCCCAAGGATATCGACCAGCGCATCTGCCTGGTCGTCGACCCCATGCTCGCCACGGGCGGTTCGGCCGAGATGGCCATCAGCTACCTGCGCGGGCGCGGTGTCAAGGACATCCGCATGCTGTGCATCGTCGCGGCCCCCGAGGGCCTCAAGTCGCTGACTGAGAAGGATCCCGATGTGCATATCTATACCTGCGCCATCGACGACCATCTCAACGAGGCTGCCTACATCGTTCCCGGTCTCGGCGACGCCGGCGACCGCATCTACGGCACGCTCTAGTCGCTGGGCTAAGACGGCCGCGGCTGCAAATACGAAGAAACGGTGCGCGCGGTCGAACAAAAGGCGACCGCGCGCACTCCTGTTAACGGACGTTTTGCCCTGCAGGGTTCGAGAAAAACGTATTACCGTACCTGCGGCATAAAGAAGGTCTTAAGAAAACGAACAGGTGCGTATTAACCGATGCTTTTTCGGTTGTACTTTAGCGATTGGCTCGTACAATAGTCACCAATGTTTGGCGGGAACTGTCCTGTGAGGCGATAAAAAAGGAAAGTGAGGACGCCAGTGTTTCAGATAGCCGATCTGCTCGCTATCGTTGCAGGTGCCATCGCGGGCGCGATTGCCTTCCTTCCCTTTGTCTTTACGCTCAAGCCGGTTCTTGACGATAAGCAGAATGCGGACATGCTCAAGGGTATGGTGAGTCTCGCGGTCTCGGCAATCGCGTTGCTTGTCTTTACCTTGGTTGTGTTTGTGTTGTTCGGAGAGGCATTTCGCATGTTCCTCCTGGGCGAGGCGATCGGCTTCGTGGCCTTTATGGCCGCCTGCGCGGTTCGCGTCGCCAAGGCGCTGCGAGATCCTCATGAGGTCGAAAGGTAAGTCGTGGAAATTTTTGAAAAGCTGCCTGATGAGATTAATCATCTGGTCAGCGAGTTCAGCTCCACCCCTGTCGTGGGCGATCTGAGCTGCGGCATCACGCAGTACTCGTTTTGGCTGATCGTCTCCACGATCGTGCTCCTGATCGTCCTGGCCGTGTTCAAGAAGAAGCAGACTTTGGTTCCCAAGGGCTTCTTCGTCAACGGTTTCGAGTACATCATCGAGTACGTCGAGAACGATATCGGCAAGGGCGTCGTGGGTGAGAACTGGAAGAAGCACTTCCCGTTCCTGTGCTCGCTTTTCCTGTTCATCCTGATCAACAACATGATCGGCCTGATTCCGGGAATGAAGCCCGGCACCGGCGCAATCGGCTCCACCGCCGCGCTCGCCATCTTCGCCTTCGTGTACTTCATCTACTACGGATGCAAGGCTCACGGCGTGATCGGCTACATCAAGAGCCTCGCTCCGCAGGGCGTGAGCTTCCCGATGAACGTGCTCGTGTGGGTCGTCGAGCTTTTCTCGACCTTCCTGCGCCTCATCACGCTCGCCGTCCGTCTGTTCTGCAACATGTTCGCAGGACACGTGGTCATGGGCTCGTTCGCCATCATGGCGAGCATGTTCATGCAGCCGCTGCTTCAGCAGGTTTCCGCGGCCCACGCCGTCGGCGCCCTGCCTTCGCTGGCCTGGCTTGCCATTCTCATCCTGATCTATGCGATCGAGCTTGTGGTCGGCGCCATCCAGGCTTACGTCTTCACGGTCCTTACCGCCGTGTATGTCTCCGAGGCAGAGGAGGTCGCGGAGGAGGAGTAGTCTTCCGTTCGCGCCTTAAAGGTAAGGCAATTCGTTAAACCGCCGGTGCCCGTACCCATGGAGCCCGGCAGTTATAAAAAGGTTATCCTGCGTGAAATAAGACACGCACGACAAAGGAGGAATCGTGGGAGTTATCGGTTACGGTCTCGGTGTTATCGGCGCTGGTCTTGCTATCGGCCTGTCTGCTCTGGGTGCTACGGGTGCTATGGCCCGTCAGCCTGAGGTCCAGGGCCGCGTGTTCACCGTCTTCATCATGGGCTCCGCTTTCGGCGAGGCTCTGGCTCTGATCGGCTTCGTTGTCGCGCTGATCGTTAAATAGCACGGAGCGTCAAGTATGAATCTTTCATCCCAGAAGAGCGCGATCGCACTCTCCGCGTCCGCGGCCGCGCTGCTCATGCCGGTTTCCGCGTTCGCCGAGGACGGCGCCGCCGGTGCGGACATCCTCATCCCTAAGATGGCGGAGTTCATCCCGGCGCTTATCGCCTTCCTGATTATCTGGATCGTGCTGGCCAAGGTCGCCCTGCCGGGCATCATGAAAACCATGGAGGAGCGCGGCAAGAAGATCGAGGAGAGCCTCGACGAGGCCGAGAAGACCAAGCAGGAGGCTATCGCCAAGCGCGCTGAGTCCGACTCGATCGTCACCGACGCCCGTCGTCAGGCTGCCGACATCGTTCTCGAGGCCCGTAAGGACGCCGAGTCCGAGCGTGCCCGTATCATCGAGGCTGCTCACAAGGAGGCCGAGGAGATCATCGCCAAGGCCCATACGACCGTCGAGGACGAGCGCAAGTCCATCTACGCCGGTGCCGCGAGCTCCATCGCCGACCTGTCCGTTGCCGTCGCCACCAAGATCGTGGGCGAGGCACTCGAGGACGATGCTGAGCAGAAGAAGCTCATCGAGCGCTACATCCAGGAAGCAGGTAGCCTGAATGCCGACTAGCCGCTATCAGGACAAGGTGCTCGAGACCTACGCGCGTTCCCTTTTGGAAGCCGCCAAGGCCGAGAACCATGTGTTCGAGGACCTCGAGATGATCGAGCGCTTGGCTTCTGCCAGCCCCGAGATCATCGCCGTGCTCGACACCATGTCCAAGCGCGACCAGCTCGACCTTCTTCCCAAGGTGGCAGCTGCCTTTAAGTATGTTGCCGAGGAAGACGAGGATGTAGTGGGCGTGACCGTCACCACGGCGATCCCGCTCGACGACGAGCTGCGTCAAACCATCACTAAGAAATGCGAGCAGGACTTCGGCCGCAAGGTATTCCTTATCGAGCAGGTTGACCCGTCTATCGTGGGCGGCCTGGTGCTCGAGGCCCGCGGCGAGCGTCGTGACATTTCCGTCAAGACGCAGCTGCGCATCGCGCAGGAGACCCTCGCAAACTCTGCTAATTCGTACGGAGGTGAAGCCTAATGTCCGAAACCCTCAATGCCCAGGATATCGCCAAGAAACTGCAGGAGCAGCTCACGAGCCTCTCCGCGACGGTCGATACGCATGAGGTTTCAACGGTCGACGAGGTAGGCGACGGCATCGCGCGCGTCTCCGGCCTCAAGAGCGCCATGGCAGGCGAGCTTCTGGAGTTCAAGAGCTCCGATACCGGTGAGACCGTCTTCGGCCTTGCCCAGAACCTTGACCGTGACGAGGTCGGCGCCGTTCTGTTCGGTGCCGTCGACTCCATCAAGGAAGGCGACGAGTGCCGCACCACTGGCCGCGTTATGGATATCCCCGTGAGCCGTGCCATGCTCGGCCGCGTCGTCAATCCGCTCGGCCAGCCCATCGACGGCCTGGGCGACATCGTCGCTACGCACCGTCGCCCCATCGAGTTCAAGGCTCCCGGCGTCATCGATCGTACCCCGGTGTGCGAGCCGGTTCAGACCGGTCTGCTCGCTATCGACTCCATGGTGCCTATTGGCCGCGGTCAGCGTGAGCTCATCATCGGTGACCGTAAGACCGGTAAGACCGCCATCGCCATCGACGCTATCCTCAACCAGCGCGGCAAGGGCATGGTCTGCATCTATGTCGCCATCGGCCAGAAGGCCTCCACGGTTGCCAACATCCGCGAGACCCTCGCTCAGCACGGTGCGCTCGACTACACCATCATCGTTTCGGCCACCGCTGCCGATTCCGCCCCTATGCAGTACATCGCGCCTATGGCCGGTGCCGCTATTGGCGAGTTCTTTATGTACAACGGCGAGGACGGCAAGCCCGCCAGCGAGACCAACCCCGGCGGCCACGTGCTCGTCATCTACGATGACCTGTCCAAGCAGGCTGTGGCCTACCGTCAGATGTCGCTGACGCTGCATCGTCCGCCCGGACGCGAGGCCTATCCTGGCGACATCTTCTACCTGCACTCTCGTCTGCTCGAGCGTGCCGTCAAGATGTCCAAGAAGAACGGTTACGGCTCCATGACGGCACTGCCGATCATCGAGACCCAGGACGGCGACGTCTCGGCCTACATTCCGACCAACGTCATTTCCATTACCGATGGTCAGATCTACCTGCAGTCCGAGCTCTTCTTCCAGGGTCAGCGCCCGGCAGTCGACGTGGGTATCTCCGTGTCCCGCGTCGGTGGCGATGCGCAGACCAAGGCCATGAAGCAGGTCGCCGGCAACCTCCGTCTGGACCTCGCTTCCTATCAGGAGCTCGCTGGCTTTACGCAGTTCGGCTCCGACCTCGACGAGGCTACTCAGAAGCAGCTGACCCACGGTGCTCGCATGACCGAGCTCCTGAAGCAGCCGCGTTACAAGCCGTTTGAGGTTGGCGAGCAGATCGTTACGCTGTTCGCTGGCAACGAGGGCTTCCTGGATGACCTGGAGATCGCCGACGTGCTGCCTTTCCGTGCCGAGCTCATCGAGTACATGGACAATGGCTTTGGCTCGCTGCTCGACAAGGTTCGCGCCAAGAAGATCGATGATGACACCAAGGCTGAGCTCTTGCGCGTCATCGGCGACTTCAAGCAGCAGTTCATGGCCAAGCACCATTCGGATGTTTCTGGATCAGAGGAGAACTAAGCCCCATGGCCAACCTTCGCGACATTAAGAAGCGAATCTCCTCGGTTACCACGACCAAGCAGATCACGCGCACGATGGAGATGGTCTCTACGGCCAAGATCCGTCGTGCCCTCGATCGCTCCAAGCAGGCCGAGCCCTATAAGGAGGCGCTGACCGACGTCATGTTGACGGTCGCCGGCGACGCCTCCTGTTCGGGCACCGATCCCATGCTGCAGAAGCATGAGAGCGTCAAGCATGGCCTGATTGTCGTTATTGCCTCGGACCGCGGCCTTGCCGGCGGTTTCAATACGACGGTGGAGCGCACGGCCGAAAAGCTCGCCGCTTCTTGGGCGAACGACGGCATCGAGTGCGAGATCATCGCGTGTGGGCGCAAACCGGCCACGTATTTCCGTGACCGCGCAAACGTCGTCATGCACTTTGAGGGCAACTCCTCTGAGCCCGATTTCAATCAGGCCCGCATGATCTCCTCTCATATCTGCGATGCGTATCGTGCCGGTGAGCTTGACCGTGTCGAGCTTGTCTACCACCACGCCAAGAACCGCGTGGATCAGGAGCTTCGCGTCGAGCATCTGTTGCCGCTCGACCCCGAGATGATCGCTATGGCCCACGGTCCGCGTAAGAACGAGACCGACGCCCCTAAGCGCATCTCGTCCACGTTCGAGTTCGTGCCCTCTCCCGAGCATGTTCTCGGCAAGCTTGTGCCGTCTTATATCCTGACGGTCATCTACCAGGCCCTGATCGATTCGGCGGCTGCCGAGCAGGGTGCACGCCGCAAGGCCATGCACTCCGCGACGGAAAACGCCACCGCGATCATCTCGACCCTTACCCGCACGTATAGTCGCGTGCGCCAGGCTTCGATCACGACCGAGATTAACGAGATCGTCGGCGGAGCCTCAGCATTGGAGGAACAGTAATGGCTAATAACACCGTAAAGCTTGCGGTCGAGGAAGCCACCAAGAAGACGACTGCCGGTGATGGTCGCATCGTGCGAATCATCGGTCCTGTCGTCGACGTCAAGTTTGACGGTGCGGTGCCCCCGATCTACAACGCGCTCACGGTCGAGGCCGAGACCCCGATCGGTCATCTGAGCACGATCCTCGAGGTCGAGAGCCAGCTTCCGGGCGGCGTCGTCCGCACGGTCGCCATGTCCTCGACCGACGGCCTGCAGCGCGGCCTCATCGCCACCGATACCGGTGAGCCCATGAAGATGCCCGTTGGCCCCAAGACGCTCGGCCGTATTTGGAACGTCATGGGCAAGCCCGTCGACGGCAAGCCCATGCCCGAGGTGGAGGAGTTCTACCCCATCCACCATGCAGCGCCCCGTTTCGACGAGCTCACCACCAAGACCGAGATCTTCGAGACCGGCATCAAGGCCGTCGACCTGCTCGAGCCCTACATCCGTGGTGGCAAGACGGGCCTGTTCGGCGGCGCCGGCGTCGGCAAGACCGTTTTGATTCAGGAGCTCATCAACAACCTCGCCCAGGAGCACGGCGGCACCTCGGTGTTCACTGGCGTCGGTGAGCGTACCCGCGAGGGCACCGACCTGTTCCTCGAGATGAGCGAGTCTGGCGTTATCGACAAGACCTGCTTGGTCTATGGTCAGATGAACGAGCCGCCCGGAGCGCGTCTGCGCATCGGTCTGGCCGGCCTTACCACCGCTGAGTATTTCCGTGATCGTGGCCAGGACGTTCTGCTGTTCATTGACAACATCTTCCGCTTCTCCCAGGCAGGTTCCGAGGTTTCCGCACTGCTGGGCCGTATGCCGTCCGCCGTTGGTTACCAGCCCACGCTGGCAACCGAGATGGGCGACCTCCAGGAGCGCATTACCTCGACCAAGACGGGCTCCATTACCTCCGTCCAGGCTGTCTACGTCCCCGCAGACGACCTGACCGACCCGGCGCCTGCCACGACGTTTACGCACCTCGACGCCACCACGGTTCTTTCGCGTAGCATTTCGTCGCTCGGCCTGTTCCCGGCTATCGACCCGCTCGCGTCTTCCTCCGACGCTCTCGATCCCTCGATCGTCGGCGAGGAGCACTACCGTGTCGCCGTCAAGGTCCAGGAGCTCCTGCAGGAGTACTCCGACCTTCAGGACATCATCGCCATTCTGGGTATGGACGAGCTGTCCGAGGAGCAGCGCCTTACGGTCAACCGTGCCCGTAAGATTCAGCAGTTCCTCTCGCAGTCCTTCCACGTCGCCGAGAAGTTCACCGGCAACCCCGGTGTCTACGTCCGCGTCGAGGATACCGTCCGCTCTTTCGCCGAGATTGTCGACGGCAAGGCCGATGACCTGCCCGAGCAGGCTTTCCGCTATGCTTCCACGATTGAGGACGTGCGCGAGCGCGCCCGCAAGATGGGGGAGAAGTAGGTTATGCGTATCCGCATCGTGTGCCCCGTGAGCTGCGCCTATGAGGGCGACGCTGCGTTTGTGTCGATTCCGTCCACGGATGGCGAGTTTGGCGTTCTGCCTGCTCACTCCAGCGAGATCTGCACGATCGACCGCGGTTACGTTCGCGTTTCCGATAAGGCCATGGGCACTGTCGACCACACGTTTGCCGTGGCCGGCGGCTATGCCCAGGTTGCGGACGATGTCGTGACCGTTCTCGCCGAGCGCGCTTGCGATTTGGCGACCGTCGATGCCGACAAGCTTAAAGCTGATATTCAAGGTTTTGAAGAGAAGCTGGGTAATTTGTCGGAGGATGATGCACGCCGCGCCTACCTCTATAATGAAATCGCATGGTGTAAGCTCAAGCTTGCCCAATAGTCAAACGATTTAGCGTTCGACCATTTGCGAACACATCATGCCCGGGATGGCCCAGCCACCCCGGGCATGCTTTTTGAAAGGGTAGACCTTGGATATTATCCGCGTTGAGGGTGGCCACGCCATCGGAGGCTCCGTGCCCGTTTCGGGCGCCAAGAACTCCGCGCTCAAACTCATGGCGGCAACGCTTCTGGCGCCGGGCAAGACGACGCTGCAGAACGTGCCCGATATTTCCGATGTCCACGTGATGGGCAAGGTGCTCAAAGGCATGGGCGCTACGATCGATGTTCTCGACGAACACACGCTCGAGATTGATACCTCTCAGGTCGATTCATGGGAGGCCCCCTACGAGCTCGTTGCCAAGATGCGCGCTTCCACCGCCGTCATGGGACCCTTGCTGGGCCGCTTCCATCGCGCCAAAATTGCCATGCCCGGCGGCTGCAACCTGGGTGCTCGCAAGATCGATATGCACATTCTTGGTCTTGAGGCCCTGGGCGTTGAGTTCGATACCGCCCACGGTTACATCAACGCTAATGCGCCCCAAGGTCTGCGCGGTACCACCGTCACGCTCGAGTTCGCCAGCGTCGGTGCGACCGAGAACCTCATCATGGCCTCTGTGCGCGCACAGGGCACCACGGTTATCGATAATGCCGCCCGCGAGCCCGAGATCGTCGATCTCGCTAACATGCTCAACGAGATGGGCGCCAAGATTGTTGGCGCCGGTACGCCCGTCGTGACTATCGAAGGCGTGGAAGAGCTCCATCCCGTTACCCATCGCGTGGTGGGCGACCGCATCGAGGCCGGTACCTTTATCGTTGCCGGTGCGTTGATGGCCGACGATCGCGGTGTCGACGTCACGGGTTTTTGCCCCATTCACTTGGGCATGGTGCTCAAGAAGATGGAGCTCATGGGTATCGACTGCGAGCGCGTCGAAGATGGCGTCCATGTGAGGCGTGCCGAGCGTATCAAGCCGGTCGACATCCAGACGCTTCCGTTCCCCGGTTTCCCGACCGACATGCAGGCGCAGATTATGGTGCTCTCCGCCCTTGCCGACGGCAGTTCCGTTATTACCGAAAATATCTTCGAGAATCGCTTTATGTTTGCCTCTGAGCTGGTGCGCATGGGTGCCGACATTCGTATCGAGAGCCATCATGCCATGATTCATGGCGTCAAGGGCTTCTCGGGTGCACAGGTTACCTCGCCCGATCTGCGTGGCGGAGCGGCCCTCGTCGTAGCGGGCTTGATCGCCGACGGGACGACCGAGGTTTCGGCCATCCATCACATCAAGCGCGGCTACGAGCAGTTTGTCGAAAAGCTGCAGGCGCTCGGCGCGCATGTCGAGCATGCTACCGTCCCCGATCCCGTCATCTACTAATACAGGTTGCCTATGTTTAATAAAAAGCCCCTCGCGGATACCACCGCCCGAAGACCCTCAACTGGTGCGCAGGCCAAGATCTACAGTCGCGATAACGTGGCTCGCTATTCCGAGCGCGCTCGTCAACGTCGTCGTAGCCACACGATTCGTCACGTCGCGCTCATTGTCGTGCTTGGCGTGCTGCTGAGTGCCACTACCGCTGCCGGCCTGTGGTTTGCCACCATTATGGGCAAGCTCGGCGATTCCAATGTCATTACCGACAATCTGCGCCGGGTTCTGGTTGACACCGATGAGGCAAAGGATCCGTTCTACGTGCTGCTTCTTGGCACCGACGGCCGTCCGGGCGAGGATACGTATCGTGCCGACTCGATTATCCTGGCACGCATCGACCCCACGCAAAAGCAGGCGACGCTCATTTCCGTTCCGCGCGACACCAAGGTCGAGTACAAGGGCGAGACCATGAAGATCAACGCCTGCCATACCGTTGGCGGCGCCGAGGCCATGGTCGAGGCGGTCAACGAGCTGTGCGGTGTTCAGATTTCCCACTATGCCGAGGTCAGCTTCGACGGTATGCAGGCGCTGATTGATTCGGTTGGCGGTATCGACATTAACGCAACCGATGATGTTGACGACCCCGAGCACCTGGATATTAAGATTACCGCTGGCCAGCAGCATATGGACGGTGCCACCGCCCTTACCTATGCCCGCTGCCGCTACACCTATGCCGACGGCGATTACACGCGCATGCGCCACCAGCGTCAGGTGCTTGGCGCCCTTGCCAACCAGATTCTCAATAACTTCGATGCCACGAAGATCTTTGGCCTGGTTAATTCGCTGTCCGATATGCTCGTAACCGATATGAGCGTTCAGGATATCGTGGCTACGGTCAACGCCATGCGCGGTATGGATGTCGACGGTATCTACTCGGCCAACCTGCCCTCGTACGCCGACGACAGCACCATGATCGACGGTGTGAGCTACGTCTTTGTCTACGAGGACGAGCTCAAGGAAATGATGGAGCGCGTCGACGCCGGCAAGGACCCCAAGGGTCCCAACACCATGGGCCTTTCCGACGGTTCCAGCTCTACGATCGGCGACCTGAACAACAACACGTCTGACGACTACGCAAACGGTACCGCAACCTCATCGGTCAGCTCTGACGATTCCGATGACTCAAGCGATTCGAGCGATTCGGACTACTACGAAGAGCCCACCGGCGACGGCAACGGCTACTCCTACTAGTTCCGCCGTCCTACCGAACGGCGGACCGGCCGACGCTGCGCGCCGTCCAAGGCGACAATTTGTCATTCAAAAGGCAGGGCATGACCAGAAGGTCAATGCCCTGCCTTTTTCATGCCAACTTGTCCGCCTTGGGCGACGCTCGCTGACGTTGGCTCAACCTGCGATGCTGTGTAGTGGTAGTCGTTGGGGACGTTCTTAAATGACTAGTCAAAGGGGACACTCTTGCGGCATTTGGCACTTGGGGACACTCCCTGCGTCAAGAGGCTGCGCGCGTCAACCTGTCCTCATTGCACCAAAAATAATCGCCCCGTTCTCTGGTGAGGACGGGGCGATTTCTCTTTTAGGGTTGTGCAGCTAGGCTTATGCGAAGCGGGCGACGAGTTCCTGGAGGACGTCGGTCATCTTGACGAGCGAGCTGACCGGGACAAACTCGTTGACGCCGTGGTAGCAGTAGCCGCCCGTGGAAAGGTTGGGGCAGGGCAGACCGCGGAACGACAGCTGGGCGCCGTCGGTGCCGCCGCGAATCGGCAGCACTTGGGGCTCAACGCCGCAGGCAAGGTAGGCTTCCTTGGCAACATCAATAAGCTCGGGATAGTCACGAACGATCTCGGCCATATTTCGATACTGCTGCTTAATCTCGACCGTCACGCGCTCCTCACCCAGACGCTGGTTGAGCATCGAGGCGGCGGCATCAATAAGGTCGAGTTTCTGCTGGAACTTGGCGGCGTCATGGTCGCGGACGATATAGCGCGCTGTGGCGTGATCGACGGTCGCAGATACACCCTCAAGGTGATAAAAGCCCTCGTAGCCTTCCGTATACTCCGGGCGCTGCGCGTAGGGGAGCAACGCGTTGAAGTCGCAGAACAGATTGCCTGCGTTGACCATACGGCCCTTAGCGTCGCCCGGGTGGATGGACTGGCCCTCAAAGCGGACGGTCGCCTCGGCGGCGTTAAAGCACTCCCACTCCAGCTCGCCGATGGGGCCGCCGTCGACCGTGTAGGCGTACTTGCAGCCAAAGGTAGCGATATCCAACAGCTCGGCTCCGTGGCCGATTTCCTCGTCAGGGCAGAAGCAAATGCCGAGTGCGGGATGGGGCAAAGAAGGGTCCTGAGCGATACGCGCGACAAGCGACATGATCTCGGCGACGCCTGCCTTGTCGTCCGCGCCCAGCAGCGTGGTGCCATCGCTGCAGACCAGGTCCTCACCCGCGAGGTCGTTCAGGGCGGGAAGCTTGGCGGTACTCATGGCAACGGGCTTACCGTCAACCGTGCCGCAGACCAGGTCGCCGCCTTCGTAGTGTACGATGTGCGGCTTCACGCCGGCGCCCGGTGCAACTTCGGTGGTATCGAGATGGGCGATCAGGCCCAGGGCGGGCTTGTCCTCAGCGCCCGCACTTGCGGGGATATGCGCGCAGACATAGGCGTGCTCGGTCACGTAGGCATCTTCCGCACCAAGCTCGCGCAGCTCTTCAGCCAGCACGTTGGCAAGGTCAAACTGAACGGCGCTCGAGGGTACCTGGTCGCAGTTTGCATCCTCGGACTGCGTGTTGATCTGGACGTAGCGCAAAAAGCGCTCGAGGACATCGGGGCTCGTGGTGGTGTTTTCCATAAAGACCGCTCCAATCTTGGTCGTCGTGTGCAACAAGAACTCTAGCACGGTATGCCACGGCATACCACGACGCTTGGATGGGGTAGAATCAGCCATTGAATGCAGAAGGGACGGAAGATCATGGATACGACAAATAGCTCGCGCGAACTACATCTGACGGTGGCGAACGAAGACTACTTGGAGTGCATGGTTCGCATTGAAAGCGAAGAGGGGGAAACCAACGGCGTGCGATCGGTCGACATCGCGCAGCGCCTTGGCGTCTCCAAGGCATCGGTCAATAAAGCGGTTTCGGCGCTCAAGGCATCCGAGCTTGTCGAGCAATCGCACTACGGCAAGGTGATCCTGACCGATCGCGGCCGCGAGGTTGGCACGGCTATCTGGTACCGTCATCGCCTCATCCGCACGTTTTTGGTTCAGGAGCTCGGTGTCGAATTTGAGCGAGCCGATTCCGAGGCCTGCATGATGGAGCATGCGCTATCCGAGGACACGATGAGCCGCTGGCTCGCCTATCTCGAAAAGCAGGGAATCAGCGTCGAGGAATAGCGGGATATATATGGATACGAGTTATTACAACCGCTTTGGTGCCGAGGAACTTACGCGCCGCTTGTCGAGCGAGACCTTGTTGGCGCAGGGCCCCATGGGCAGTGTTCTGTTGAGTGAGTACGATGCCGCCGACATTCCACCGGCGTTTTGGAATCTGGCAGAGCCGCAGACCGTTTCTCGTATCCATCGCTTGTATGTCGCCGCCGGCGCGCAGGTGCTCATTACCAACACCTTTCAGGCATCAAGCTATGCCCTCAAACACGACCAGATTGCGCCGTCCGTGGCGGAGGTCAATCGCGGGGCCGTCGACGATGCCCGCCAGGCGCACCCTCAGCTGCTGCTGGGCTCGATGGGTCCGATCGGTATTGAGTGGTTTGCCGAGGACTCTGTCGAGTATCGTGAAATCCGAGGCATTGCGCGCGAACAGGCGCACGCCTTGCTCAATGCCGGCGTTGACGGTCTGCTGATCGAGACGGTGACGTCTATCCGTAATTTGCAGCCCATGCTTGCCGGCGCTCGAGATGCCGCCGACGGCATGCCTGTTCTGGTGAGTTTTGTCGTTGACGATAAAGGCGACCTGTTGGGCGATGGCCTCAACATCGAGGCAGCCGTTTTGTACGCCGAAAAACACGGCGCAAACTCGGTTGGTGTTAATTGCTGTTCGCTTGCGGCCGCGAACGCGGCGGTGCCCAGGATGGTTGCATCGGCGACTACTCCCGTCACGGTGCGTCCCAACGTAGGCGATCCGGTCCAGACTCAGGATGGCCCCGTATGGCACGAGAATCCCGAAGCTTTCGCGCGCGCATGCATCGAATGGAGACATGCCGGCGCCGCAATGGTGGGCAGTTGTTGTGGAACCACGGCAATCACTACGGCAGCGATGGCCGAGGCGCTCGATATATAAAGGGTAAAACCGCTCCATACGGGGCGGTTTTTTTATTGCCTGCATGTCCTCGGCAGCATTTGCCCAAATGGTGAATGCTGGTGCCGGCAGGTTGCCGAGTGCATGTTGCGGGTATACCCCATGCGTACCATGATCCAAACACTGTGAGGTGTCTGCGCGTGTGCGCGATAATTCATTTTGGAACTGACGGTTGGCGCGCTCGCGTCGATGAGGACTTTACTGCCGATAACGTTGCCCGTATCGCCGATGCCGTCGGCGAGTTGTGGCAAAAGACCAATCCGGGCAAAACGGTATATATAGGGTTCGACACCCGGCCCCTGGCGAGCGAGTTCGCTGAGCTTGCGGCGGGCGTGCTAGCAGCGCACGGGCTGGACGCCGTGCTCGCTTCGCGACCTGTTCCGACCCCTGCCCTTACGTGGGCGGCGGCTTATGACGGTGAGGCGTGCGGCGCGCTCATGGTGACGGGGTCCCATCATCCGCAGGGTTATCTGTGCCTCAAGATTCGCATGGGTGACGGCTCGACCGCCAACCAGGATGTCATCGAAGAGCTCGAAGAGACCATGGCTCCCGAGCCAATGGGGATCGAAGGGCAATATCGCACCGCGGATATTATTCCTGACTATATGCAGGCGGTGGCATCGTTTGTCGATGCCGAAGCCATCCGCGCCGCGCACCTGCGCGTGGTCGTCGATCCCATGGGCGGTGCAGCCCAGGGCTATCTAGCCGACTTGCTGCGCGAGCTTGGCGTCGAGGCGCACGAGATTCACGCCGGGCAGGCGTCTGACCAAGAAGATATCTGCCCCGACCCCGTTGAGCCGTGGGTGGACGCTTGCGAGCGCACGGTTATCGAGGACGGAGCTTGCGCTGGCCTGGTGACCGACGGCGACGCCGACCGCATCGGCGCGGTTGACGAGCGCGGCAGATATATACATCCGCATCAGATCATGGCGCTCGTTTTGGGCGACTTGGTTCAATTTCGTAATTTGGAGGGGCGCGTCGTCGTCAATCTTTCGTGCTCGACGCTCGTGCGTCGCATTGCCGAGGCGCTTGGCTGCCGCGTGACCGTCAAACCAGTCGGTTTCAAATATATAGCGGCAGAGATGAAGAAGGGCGGCGTCCTCATAGGCGGCGAAGAAGCCGGTGGTATCGGCATCGCCGCGCATATGCCCGAGCGCGATGGAATCCTCGCCTGTCTGATTCTGTGTGAGCTTATGGCAAAGACGGACGCGCCTTTAGGCGTTCTGGTCGACCAACTCGAGGATAGTTTTGGTAAGACGAGTTACGGTCGACGCGATTTGCGCCTTGAGGCCGAAGATGCCGAAACGTTACGAACCCTGCTGCCGGGCGTAAACCCCAAGTCGATTTGTGGCAAGGTGCCGCAAAACGTTAGTCATATGGATGGCTTGCGTTTGGCATTCGAGGATGACACGTGGCTGCTGGTCCGTCCTAGCGGGACCGAACCGGTGGTGCGCGTCTACGCCGAGGGGTTCTCGGTGGAAGAACGTGATGAGTTGCTCGATGCTGGCTGTGCTTTAGCTAGGGGGACGTATCCGCTTTAACCATGAGACTGCCTTATATAAAGAGATGCTCGGCGAGCGGTAGTTAACGGCTGGCAAACGTTAGTCGGATCACAAGATGTGTAGGAAATGTGTACGCCCAGATTCCCGCCCACGGGACCCCTCCGGTCTGGCAATATATCTCCTTGCCGCGCGGC
>CAUADW010000013.1 GCA_958427895.1 uncultured Collinsella sp. | reverse complement strand
GCATTCGGCGAGATGCGTTTGCGAAAGTGGTCAATTTTAGATTAGCGCTAACATCGCGAACCTTATCGACTCGATCCAGGACCAGTGCGCCCGGGTCCAGTTGCCCTTCCTGCGGCCGGTGGGCGTCCTCTCGTCGAAGGCGAGCCCGTGCCTGAGCAGGAACTTGGAGAGCCGCTGCTTCGAGCGCGAGAGGTCGTCCCTCGCGTCCTCGAGCGCCCTGGTCAGGTCGCGGGCGGCCTCGCACTCGTCGTCGGGGACCCACACCTCGACCACGTTGCCGACCGACAGCATGCGGGCGAGGAACTCGGCGTCGTTGCGGTCGTTCTTCCTGCGCCTGTCCGCGCTGGGCTTGATCATCTTCGAGACGGCGCCGACCACGCAGTCGACCCCCAGGCCGGAAAGCCTCTTCTGCAGGTCGAAGCCCGTGACCCCGGACTCGTACACGCACCTGGCCCTGGGGTCCATGGAACGGACCCACTCCGCGACGGCGCCGGCGTCGTAGCCGAAGGTCGCGGCACGTACCTCCCCGGTCATGACGTCGAGGGAGACGGCCTTTATCGAGCGGGCGTGGACGTCGAGGCCGATGAAGGTGGTAGTATCGAGCATGGGAGCCCCTTCCATGAATGCGGCGTGGCCGCCACGGTTGGATTAGACACTCACCATTGTCGGCCTAATCCGCGGTCTTTCATGCAGCAGGGGCTCTCAATGTTTTTATGTCCTGCTCATATCGTCTGTGCCGGCACTTTGGGACACTCCTTGTCATTGGTGCAAAGTAACCTGCCCCCATTGCGCTGAGCGGCGTGTGCCGTTAAGCGGAGAGGCGTATTGTTGACCCATCGTTTGGGCATACAATGGCTATTGGTTTGCTGCGGTGAAGGTCTGTCCGCTCCGCAGCTTTTTTCTACGGTTAAAGGAGTATGTATGTCCGTTGAGGTCATGAGGTCTGTGATCGAGGCCGCCGAGGGCCGCGCGCCCGTCGACACGCTGTTTACCAATGCGCAGATTGTCGACGTGTATGGCCAGCGTGTGGCGCCCGGTAGCGTTGCCGTCAAGGACGGTGTGATCGTCGGCGTGCTCTACAACGGTCGCGACGATGCCTCCGGTACCTACGAGGCTGCCGATGTTATCGACTGCCAGGGTCGCTATCTCGCTCCCGGTTTTATTGACGGGCATCTGCATATCGAGTCTTCGAACATCCGTCCCGCCGAGTATGCTCGCATGGCCGCGACGCGCGGTACTACCACCGCCATTGCCGACAGCCACGAGATTGCTAATGTTGCCGGTCTCGACGGCTTGCGCTTTATGATTGAGGACGGCCGCCGCGCACCCATCTCCATCAAATACATGATGCCTTCGTGCGTGCCCGCGCTGCCCGACGAGCAGGCCGGTGCCGTTATTTCTGCTGCCGATATGCAGGCTTTTTTTGCCGAGCATCCAGGCGATGTCTTTGGTCTGGGCGAAATGATGAACCTGCCGGGCGTCTTTATGGCCGACCCCGAGACCTGTGCTCGCATCGATGCTGCCAACCAGACGCCGTCCAAGCAGGTCGACGGCCACGCGCCGCTCGTTGCCGGTAAGGACCTCAACGCCTATGCCGCAGCAGGTATTATCGCCGACCACGAGTCGACGATTCCCGAGGAGGCGCTCGACAAGCTGTCCCGCGGCATGTATGTGATGCTGCGTGAGGGCACGTGCAGCCACGACCTGGCCAATTTGTCCCCGATGCTGCTGGAGAATCCTGCCCGCGCCCGCCGCTGCTGCTTTGCGACCGACGACCGCGCTCCCTCCGATGCTCTTTCGACCGGCATGATCGACAATGCCTGCCGCGTGGCCATCGAGGCCGGCGTTGACCCGGTGGTCGCCATCTCCATGGCGTCCCTTTCCACGGCTGAGGCGTTTGGGCTAGATCACGGCTGCCGCGACCCGCACGAGCTACGCGGTGCGATTGCCCCGGGCAAACGTGCCGACCTGCTGGTGCTCAATGACCTGACGTTTGCCACGGCTCCGCATCGCGTATATGCCGCCGGTGCTCTGGTGGCGCAGGACGGCACCTTTGTGGGCGAGGTCGCACCCGAGACTGCCGAGGTCGCCTCTCTTGCCGATGAGCTGCGTGCTTCCGTTAAGCTGCCGAAGCTTTCGCTTGACGTGTTCGACTATGCCTTTAAGCCGGGCGAGGCCGTTATCGATGTCATCCCGGGTATGGCTATCACGGGTATGGCCCGCCCCGAGAGCGCCGAGGACTTGCGCCGCATTATGCTGATTGAGCGCCATGGCCGCGGCATGTCGCTGCAGGCCGAGGGCGCCGATGGCGACGGCCCCGCTGGCCTGGGTCTGGTCGGCAAGCATATCGGTCGCGGCTGGGTGCGCGGTTTCACCATTACCGGTGGTGCCATCGCCTCGACGATCGGCCACGACTCGCACAACGTGTGCGTGGTGGGCGACAATGCGGCGGATATGATGGCTGCTGTCGAGGCCGTGGGCCAGGGCGGTCACGTGCTGGTGCGCAACGGCGAGGTCGTGGCTCGTATTCCGCTGGCGCTCGGCGGCCTGATGAGCGAAGGCACTGCCGAAGACGTCGCGGCGCAGCACGACGACTTTATGGTCAAGGCGCGCGCCATGGGTATTGAGCCGCCGCTCGACCCCATCATGGGCATCATCTTCCTGCCCCTGCCGGTGATCCCGACGCTCCGCATTCGCCCCGAGGGCATGTTCGACGTCACAACCTTCACCTACGCCGACTAGTCATCGGGGACGTTCTTAAACGACTAGTCATCGGGGACGCTCTTTGGCGGGCTGCCTGACGCCGCGACCGTAGGGCCTCTGGCATGTGTGAGCTATTTGCCAGGTCCTTGTAACGTTTACGCCCGCGGAGTCTTATTTGAGCTCCCTTTGGGTACGTTGGAATCGGATACACGTTCGATTCCAACAAGCCCGAAGGGAGCTTTTCTATGTTTAAACTGATTGCATCCGATATGGACGGCACACTGCTTGACGAAAACGGCCAGGTGCCTCCCGAGACCTACGAACTGATTCTGGCGCTACACGAGCATGGCGTGCATTTCGCTGCATCGTCAGGTCGTCGCTACGATCGCCTGTGCGAGTTCTTTGCGCCCGTTCGCGACAAGATGGACTTTGTCGCCGCTAACGGCGCCCAGGTCTACGCCGACGGTAAGATGGTAGACCGTGAGGTGTATTCCCACCTGGCGATTCGAAGGCTCGCCCAAGCCGTCAGGACGTTTCCCAATCTGCACCTTGCGCTCTTTGACCGAACCAAGTCCTTCCTGCTCGATGACGAGTGCAAGTTCGTGCGTGAGGTCGATAAGGACCTTCCCAATGCCGAGCGCATTTGGGAGCTGCCCGATCCCAGCGTAAATATCATCAAAGCGAGTATCTTTTGCGACGACAGTGCGGTTATGGACAGTGCGTACGTGCTGCAGCGCGAACTTGGTCAGCTCTTTACTTTTGCGCCTTCGGGCAACGCGTGGATCGATGCCATGCAGCCTGGTGTGTCGAAGGCCTCGGGTATCGCGCAGCTCGCGGAGCATTACGGCATTGGTCGCGACGAGGTCATGGCGTTTGGCGACTCGATGAACGACTACGAGATCATTCGCTTTGTCGGCACGGGCTGCGCGATGGAAAACGCGCGCCCCGCGCTTAAGGCGGTGGCCGATCGCGTCGTAGGCTGCAACCGCGACCACGCCGTTCAGCAGGAGCTCCGTCGCGTGCTAGAGGGCCTCGCTTAATCCGGCAGCTGGGGACGTTCCCGTTCTGCCGGCAGTGGGGGACAGTCCTTGCAGCTTTTTGCGAAGAGTGTCCCCAGTGACTAGTCGTTTAAGAACGTCCCCAGTGACTGGCCGATGACTAGGCGAGGGCGGCCATGATGGTGCGGGCGACGCCGTCGTGGTCGTTGTCGTATTCGGTGATGGCGTCGGCGGCCTCACGGTCTTCGGGCTCGGCGTTGATCATGGCCATGCCGTGGCCCGCTGCCTGCAGCATGGGGATGTCGTTGATGTTGTCGCCGAATGCCCAGGCGTCGGCGAGACGCTTGCCCAGGTATTCGCATAGCCACGTGAGGGCCGTCCCCTTGGTGGCGCCCTCACCCATGACCTCGATATTCATGGCGTAAGAACGCGTGACCTCAATGCCTCCGAGCGTGTCGAGCGCCGCCGCGATGGCGTCGCGATCGGCCGGGTCGTGCCAGTACATGGCGATGCGTTCGAGCGTCTCGACCTCGTCGATTTTGCTGTCGATATCCATGTCGATCGGTGTTCGTGTGCGCTTGAGCGAAGCCGCGATGTGGGGGTCGCCGCCACAGAACTCATCCAGACGCCCGTATAGCGAGCGGGGGAGGAAGCACTGCCCATCCGCGAAGATATCGAAGGTCACATCGTGGCCGGCGGCAATGCGATGGATGCGGTGGGCAATGCCACGGTCGAGCGGACGGCTCAAGATGCACGTGGCGCGCGAGGCGTCGGTGGGCGTATCTTCGTCGAGCTGCCAGACGCTGGCGCCGTTGGCACAGACCGCGTAGTGCACGGCGGGATGGGCGAGAATGGGCTCAAAGATGCCCGACAGCGGACGCCCCGTGCAGGGAACAAACTCGATGCCACGACGTGCGAGCTCGTCGAGCATTGCCCAGGTGGCATCGCTCATTTGCTTATCGCTCGTCAGCAGCGTCCCATCCATATCGGAAAACACAATCATTCGTTGCGATCCTTTCTACTGGCATAAAAAGCGTGGCCGAGGGCTTGGGTCCCTGGCCACGCTCGAGTTCTATAACGGTCCGCGTCCTAGCGGTCAGCGAGTGGCTTGTACTCCAGCGGCTCGATCACCGGACGATAGGCCGGGCGAATAATACGGTGCGCGCAGAAGAGCTCTTCCATGCGGTGCGCAGACCAGCCGGCCATGCGGGCGACGGCGAACAGCGGCGTAAAGAGCGTCTCGGGCACGCCGAGCATCTTGTAGATAAAGCCCGTGTACAGGTCGATGTTGGCACAGATGGGCTTGGTCATGCCGTGGTCGCGCATCACCTGCGGTGCCAGGCGCTCGATGCGCTCGATCAGAGCGAATTCCTCACCCAGATCTTTCTTGTCAGCGAGCGAACGTGCGTAGTGGCGGCAGACCTCGGCGCGCGGGTCGCTGAGCGTGTAGACGGCGTGGCCCATGCCGTAGATGAGACCCGTGCCGTCGAAGGCCTGCTTGTCGAGAATCTTGCCCAGGTAGGCTGCGACCTCGTCCTCGTCCTCCCAGTTGGAGACATGCGCACGGATGTCCTCGTGCATGGACACGACCTTGGCATTGGCGCCGCCGTGTCGCGGGCCCTTGAGCGAGCCGATAGCCGCCGCGTAGGCGGAATACGGGTCGGTGGCCGAGGAGGACAGCACGCGGCAGGCAAACGTGGAGTTGTTGCCGCCGCCGTGCTCGGCATGCAGCATGAGCATCACGTCGAGCAGCATGGCTTCGTCGCGGGTGAATGCCATGCCGCCGCGCAACACCTGCAGGATGGTCTCGGCGGTGGAGAGGCCGGGTGTGGGGTGCGGTACATGAACCTCGGAGCCGCGAAGCTTGGCGACCGAGGCCATGTGTGCGAAGGCGGCGATGCGGGGGAGACGGGCGAGCATGGAAATGGCCACGTCGATCTCATGCTCGGGCGTAATTACGTCGGGCTCGGCGTCGAAGGCATAAAGCAGCAACACGGCGCGCTGGAGCACATTCATGATGCTCGACGACACCGTGGTCATGGGGAACTCGCGGACGTATTCGTCGCTCAGATGCCTAAAAGCACCCAAGCGTTCGCAAAAACCGTCGAGTTCCTCTTTGGTGGGCAGCGAGCCCGTGATGAGCAGATAGGCGACCTCTTCGTAGCCATAGCGATCCTCGGCCTGGGCGTTGTTGACCAGGTCCTCGATGCTGTAGCCACGCAGCGTGAGTTTGCCCTGATCGGGCACGACTTTGCCGTCGACCTTGTTGTAGCCGTGCACGTCCGAGATGCGGGTAAGGCCTGCGACCACGCCCGAGCCGTCGGCATTGCGCAGACCGCGTTTGACGTTGTGCTCTACGAACAGGCCCTCGTCGTACGGGTCGGTCGGCAGGCCGTGGTAGAGGTTTTCGCTTTCGGGCGAAATCTGACGGCTCGCCTCGTAATCCAGAACCAGGCGGCTCAGGTGATCGTCGAAGCGGTAGTAGATTTTCTTGGCGTCGTAGGCCATGCGCGCTCCTCTCCGGTCCGCTTTGGGGCCGCGCGCTTGGACGATATGACGTCAAGCTGCCCCGAGCGGCTTGTTCGCTACAGGCGGTACATAAAGTTAAAGACGTCCTCGCGCTGGATGGACACGTTGACGCCCGAAAGCTCGCCAGCCTCGGCTAGCGCCTTCTGCAGCTCGGCGAAGTCGAGCTTGGACTCGGCGGTGTCGGCCAGCATGGTCATGGTAAAGATGTCCTCGATAATGGACTGCGTAATGTCGCGGATGTCGACGTTGGCCTCGCCCAGAACACGGGTGACGCCGGCGACGATACCGGGGCGGTTCTTGCCAAGGACGGTGATGACGATACGGGAGGACGAGATCTCGGCCATGGGAAACCCTTTCGCGTGATTGCGGCGCGCGCGGGGCGCTCCGCTACGGTACATTGTTCATCATTGTACCTGTCTGGCGCAAAAAAGGCGCGCTCGCTGCGGCGTTACATGCCTGCAACATGAGCGTAAGGGGGAAGGCCGTACGGGGAAGAGCCGTCTGGCGCGTGTCCGGCTCGTGTTGGGTTGATTTCCGATCTCAGCCGAACACATTGAGCGGACAGGCCGTTCCCGCAGTCAGCCGAACGCCTCCGACGGCTGATTCCGAACTGGAAGCGGAGGGCATCCCCGCCCTTCGGTAGGGGATACCGCTCCGCGGCGCATGCCGCGGGCGGCGCCCCTATCGGACCACCGTGACCTCAGTTGGGATGGGCCCAGCACTGCCGCGTACTCGGTGAGCTAGAGCCAACTGTTCGTCTTCACGTCGCGTATGGCGATATTTCGGTCGTCCGGCTCGGTGATGCCGTAGCCGAACGCCTGGAGCGTCTCGATGGACTCCTGGATCCTCTGTTGGAACATGGGACCCGGATCGACCCTCGGCCCGAGGTGCCCGCGCCAAAGGCACGGCGTGGCGCGCAGCATGTTATGGATTTTGGAGATGGGCTCGATGTCGGCGTAGACGTTGAGCGTCGCCATGGCGTCCTTGTGGCCGAGGATCGATTGGAGCGCCTTGATATCGCCGCCTTGGCGGATCCACTGCGTTGCGAACGTGTGGCGAAGGCCGTGGAACGTGATCAGCTCGTCGTTGGTGCCCATGAGGCCGTTGGTCTCCGAGAACGTCTTGAACGCCCTGCGGATATAGCTTGTCGTCGCGAAGGTCGCGCCCGGCTCCGACAGGATGTAGCAGTCCCCGATTTCGACCGCCCCGGTAAGGCCGCGCAAGCGCAGCTTTCCGCAGTCGATCTCGTGGGTCTCCTTCAGGAAGGGGGGGTAGGCCGACCGGGTCGATGGGGATACCCCTGGCGTCATGGGTCTTGGTGTCCTTGATGAACGAACCCATTCCCTTCGCGTACGCCACCGAGTGTCTGATCGAGATCAGGCCCGTCTCGAAATCCACATCGCACCACCGAAGGCCGCAGACCTCGCCGATTCGCATCCCCGTGTGCAGGGCGAGTACGACCGCCCTCTAATCCTCGGCGGACCAATCGAGTCCGAACTCCTTTCGGGCATCCTCTTCGCTCATGACTTCGAGAAGGTCTCCGGGTTGGCAACGAAGGGCGAGGCATAGCTGCTCGAGTGTGTTGAAGCGAATGCCGCGAATATGCCCTTTTTTAATACGGGACAGGTTCACGGGCGTGGTTCCAATCCTTTCGGCAAGTTCGTTCGAGGAAATCTTTCGCTCGGCCATGATCTTGTCGAGGCGAACAATTACGGGCATGGCGTTTCCTTACGCAATCTCGTCGGAGTCGAGGTACAGCTCTCGGGCGTACAAGAAGAGCTGGGAAAGCATGAACAGGACGATGCCGAGAACCAGAGAGGTCCAATCGAATGATGAAGCGATCTCTTGGGCGCCGACGGCCCCCTCGCCGCCAAACATCGAAACGGAGGTTTTGAGTGAGCCGGCGTAGAGGCTGGTGGCAGCTTGAACAACGAAGAGAATGCCGAGCACCTTCAAGCATGTCGCAGACCCTTTCTTGAAGGGGTCTCCGCTCTTGATCGTCCACACGAGAACGGCGCTGAGGATGGTCGTAGCGATACCGATGACGGCAGGGACCAATGTCGAGATCGCAAGGGCTGGATACGCGGGGGAGTCTGCAATTACAGGGTTGTCGAGCACTTCGATTGCTGGCTTTAAGGAGAACGCCACTTGTGCGATGGCGGTGGCGCAAAGGGTCGCAGAGGCTATCGCACATGCGATGCGGAAGGAATGAAGCCGGGGAGTGCGATTGTCGGAACTCATAATAACCTCCGAAGAATTTAAAGAACTCAGGTTACTTTTTAACAGTTTATGTTAAATTGACTTTGCCGGCAAGTAATAAGAGCCGAGCATTTTGTTCGGCCCCTCTGTTCCGACTGGATGAGGTTAAGGTTGGCGATGAATATGCTCAAAATCTCGAAGGCGATCTTTAGGTCGCTTCTCTCCTCCAGGTCGCTCTGTGTTGTCGTTGTTGCGTTGATGGTTCTTTGTGCTCTGCCCGTCTTCAGGAGCGCGGCTGGCATCGACGGACGGGTCGAATACCTCGAGTCGGGAATAACCCGTGTTGAGCAGGAATTGTCAGCATCCTATGCGGATGCGCTTGTGAATGCGGGGGAGGACGGTGTCTATACCTCTTCATCAAGCATGCCCGCGCTTCTGTACCCTCTTGCCGCGGGACGTCTTATCTTGGCACCGCTCTCTCCCCTACTTCCGTTTCTGCAGATATCGGATGGAGAGTACACCTATTATGACGGATCGAAGGAGTACTTGCTATGGGTCGCAACGGCCGTTGCCGTCTCGTTCCTTGCCGCGCGTCTTAACAAACGTGAAAAGCTCATCATCCAGGCACCGATGGGCGAGCTGGGTAGACTTGTTGCATCGAGCGTATGGGCGAGTGTTTTTGCAATGCTTGCCGTCCTCGCCATCAATCTTCCAGGGATAATCGCCGCGCTTGTGAAGAATGGCCCGGGCTCGCCGTTCTATCCGATAGGCTACATTCAATATGCGACTCCGGTTATCAAACCGGCTTGGCTGGTGTTCGCGCAGACGGCCATCTTGCAATTCTTGGTGGCAGCGTTCATCTCGCTTGTCGTTCACCTTGCCGTGAAGATTGCCAATAACCCTACGCTTGGAATCGTGTTCGTATGTGCCCTGATGGGGGTGACGATGGTTCCCGGGTATTACGGAAGATCCATCGCTTTACGTGAGTTCGCCCTGTTGAATCCCCTTACGTATGCGAACACTGAGTTGACCGTCGGCGCCTATAGCCCGTACCCGACAACGCAGATAGTGAATCTGCCTGGACTTTGCTTCGAGCGTGGCGCGATTGCCCTCGTATGCGCAATCGGGATCGAGGTGCTGGCAATTAGCCTGCTTTGCGTTGCTGGAAAGAGCGGCTGCGCGTGCCCGATATCCCCGATTTGTCTTGAGAGAGGTTCCTTCACTGCATCGAGAACGGCAACTCGTTCGAGCGCTTGTGCCTCCGCCGTTGCATACGTAAGAACGATGGGGAAACTGCTCCTGCGTTCTCCTACCCTCGCCGTATGCGCGATTGCAATGTCGACGACGATGCTGGCCCCGGCTCTGGTCGAGATGTTTCCTGACGCTGATAACGTTTCCGCTGTTCGGTATAGGGATGGGGAGCTCCGTTCAATAGATCGGTATCTAGAGCAGAACGCTGCGAATATGGACGTCGAGGGCAAAGCGGCCCTGGAAGACATGCGGGATGCTCTTTCGGGTTTCGTGTACGCGCCTATGCCTGCGGAGGGGTTTCGAAGCCTTGCGACGTACGAGCGCGCTCGAGGTGAGCTGGGCGCGGCAGATGCGACTCTCCTGCAATCGATCGGAATCGAGCCGGAGACTCCTTCTCGTGCGGAGGCGCGCGCCCTTCTGCTTGAGTCGATCGCGAGCTTGCCGGACCCCAAGGTTTACGAGTTAAGTACGAAGATGCCCCCATTAATCCTCCTTTCGTATCTCCAGGCAGCGCTTCCCTCCTTATTTTTGCTGTTGCCCGTGGTTGTCACATCGCTCGCGTGCACCCACCTGCAGTGTCGTTCCCTTCTGGTTCTCCAGATCCCCGCAACAGCGCATGTGCGTTTTCTGACGGCTGTTGCGCTGGCTCTCCTGCTTGGCTTGGTGCTGCTTTTGGTGTCGATGGTTCCCGCTGTCGTTGTGTCCGTGATTAAGAACGGTGCGGGTGGATCGGAGTATCCCGTCGCTCTCATTCGGGCGGGAGCTTCGACAACGTCCATGGTGGGGGAGGCGGTGTTGTGCAGTATTCCGTTGCTGGTCATGGCATACGGCGTGATTTCCGTCGTCGCTGCGTTGACAGCAGCGATTAGCCGCAACCCCGTTGTCACCGGAATGGTTTGCGCGGTTCTCTTGGTGTTGGGTTCGTTGAGCGCTCATGTTGAAAGCGTGGGCATGGGCGTCGCGCTGCTGGCTCCATTCGCCTCGTTTGATCCTGCTTCCCAGGTGGGGACGATTGGGTTCCTTGGGCGAGGGACGAACGCGATGCCTTTTGGAGAGGTCGTCGGCGCATCGGGCGCTCTGCTGGTGGTCTTGGGCGCCGTATCTCCGTTGATGGTACGCCTGAGTGTTCCAAAGATCGAAAGGGGATGATCTCGATGATTGACCTTCAAACGCTGACGATCTCTTATGGAAAGAAGGTGCTCGTAGATTCGGTGAACGCTGAGTTTGCCCCGGGTACGGTCTACGGTCTCGTCGCTCCGAACGGGCATGGAAAGACGACGTTGCTGCGTGCGATGGCAGGTTTGCCGGGTCCTCGCGTGGACGGGAGCATCGTTCTGGATGAGGTGCAGGGTACGGGTGCGAGAGAGGTCCGTTCTATGATCTTCTATGCACCTGGTGAGGGGACGCTGCTGTATCCCGGATTGCGTGCGGAAGATCACCTCAAGATGGTTTGCGATATGTGGCCGCATGCTCGCGATATCGAAGAGATAGTGGAACAAACGCAGATAGGCGAGTTCGCGAAGATGAGGATCCGCACTCTGAGCCAGGGCATGAAGCAGCAGCTTACCCTGGCGATTGCGTATGCGACGGGCGCGCGGTACCTTCTATTAGATGAGCCCATGAACGCGCTCGACCCCAGCAGGGTGGACTTGCATTCCGAGATTCTCAGGAAGCTGGCCGATTCTGGTACGTGCATCATCATGTCATCCCACATCTTGGATTCGGTCGATAGGCTGTGCGATGAGATTCTGTTTTTGAAGGATGGGAGGCTCATTAGAAGCATTCCGCAAGATGATGCTGCGCCGAAGTCTCCTGGATCCCATTTCGCAAAGCCTGCCGGACGCGCCGAGGGTGCGCTAAGCACGTATCGGCGACTCCACGAAAAGGGCGGGTAGAAATGCAAGTTAATAATCTATGTGGTCGATATGCCGTTAAACCCGCATATCGATACCGCTCAGCCATTCGCCTCGCCCCCGTCGCACGTATCTTCATCCGGTCTGTTACTTTTAATCTAACAATTCTTTGAGGAACGTAGGTGCTTCTAAATGTACTGTCGACTTCTTCTCAAACTAATCCTAAGAGACAAGGCCGTATGGATTTGTACGCTCGTTCTCGCTGCAGCCTTTTCCGTCCCCATTGCGTTCAATTCACCCATCTACGGGCCCTTCTTTATGAAACAGGGCATGCAGAGCTTTGTCGACGCATTCAATACGCGCGCGCCCCAGGCCAGCGGCACAGACCTATCTCCAGAGCAGCAAAATGACGCGGAGCTTGCAAGATACGCGAACGCCGCCCTTGCCGCCCAAACCGACGCCGCCTTTCTCGATTCTGCCGAGAGCTACTACGCGCTCATGGACGAAGGCTTCCAATCCGGGTCCATCGTGGGAGACCGAGAGACCAATGACGCAGACCTCGCGTATTGCCGTGCCCTGAGCAGCTCCGGCATCACGGATATCCCGGCCTCCGCAAGCGACCTGCCATTCCTTTCCTTCCTGCCTTACGCCATTGCCACGGCGCCGTCTTTCCTTCCCTTCATCCCCTTCATTCTCTCGTCGATACTCCTGCTCGGGGCCACAAGGCCTGCGACCCTGGCGGCGAAGGCGCCCGTGCCCAAATTCCGGCGCCTTATCCAGACCGTGTTTTCGATAATCGCCGCGGGGACCGCGATGCTCCTCGCCGGCCTCGCACCCGGGGGCATTTACGCCTTGGCCCTAAACGGCTTCGGGCAAATTGGGTACCCGATCGCCTTCTTCCATGACGGCGCGCTTACCACCACGACTGCGGGAAACGTCTTCACAGCCCTGCTTCTCGCGCTGCTTGCGGGCGGAACCTTGATATCCGTTTGCTCCGCCGTCCTATCGACCGCAACGAGGCGCGTCCTCGCAGGCCCCCTTACCTCCGCGCTGCTTGTCGCGGCCCCGGTATTCCCGTTACTGTCCGATTCGGCACTGGAGCATAACGCCGCGCTCAATCTCCTGCCGCTGGCCGTATTCTCGCCTATCGAGGCAACGGGTTACGTAGGATGCTTCCCGACAGAATTCATTGGCTCCGGTTCAGGCAGCGCATCGATGCTTGCCGTGGCCCTGGCATACGTCGCGGTCTTTTTTACGGTCGGCGCCGTTGCGACACGTTCCCCCAAACAGCCTGGACCCGCGAAAAAGCACCATGGGCTCGAGCTTCTGGACGCGAGCGTGGGATACGGAAGCACGACGATACTTTCAATCGGGTCGCTTTTCCTGAGCCCGGGAACGGCGGCGGGCCTCGTTGCCCCCAACGGCTCGGGGAAAACCACCCTTCTTGAAGCGCTGTCGGGCCAATTTCCCACCCGCATCCGCTCGGGAAGCCTGGCGGCAGACGGAATCTGCCAGCGTCGATCAGCCGAATTTGCAGAACTCGTCTACCTGAGCTCTTCGGGCAGCGCGGATCTCTATCCCACGCTATCGGCCATCGAGCACCTTGCTTTCGTTAGGGAGGCGTGGAAATCGGCCGCCGACATCGACTCGCTCTGCAGCTCCCTCGGAATCTCCCCATATCTCGACAAGCCGACCCGTAAACTCTCGACAGGAATGAAGCAGCAGGTAAAGCTTGCCATGGCGATATCGACCGATTGCCCGTACCTCATCCTCGATGAACCGCTGAACGGCCTCGATCCGGGAAAGCGGAAAACCTCCTGCGACGCGATGCGCAGCGAGGTGGCGCGGGGACGAAGCGTGCTCATTTCAAGCCATCTGCTCGACGACCTGGCAGACCTCACCAACTCGTTCTACTTCATCGAGGCCGGCACGCTCGTGGAAAAGATCAAGTCGTCCTCGCAGACGCTCAAGCAGGAATACCTCGATACATACGAAGGAGGTGAATGACATGAAACTATTTGAACAGCTGAAGTCCAATGCGTCGCGCATGGCTGTCTACGCCATCCTCGTGGCAACGGCTTTATGCGGAATCGCGGCACCCGTCTATGCGCTCAACGGGGAGAAAGGCGATGTCGAACCCGCGTACATGGCTTCGACGGTTAAGGACCGGTACAAAGCCTTCTCTGGAGACACGTTTTACGTAGCAGAGTACGACACGACCTACCGTCAGCTTCGCTACAACAAGAGATACGAATATCTAGGCGCAAAAGTAATCAGCTATACATCGGGTTGGTACGGCCCCAACTATGGACACATAACCCAGTTCAAGTGTAACTACCGTGTGTACAACTAAAACAACCGGCCGGGACGAGGGGTGACGCAAAAGCGTCGCCCCTCGTTTTTAACCATGTCAACTGAACCTAGTTCAGTTTGGTTGATTTCTGATCTCAGCCGAACACATTGAGCGGATAGGCCGTTCCCGCAGTCAGTCGAACGTCCCCGGGGCCCTTCTCAGGCCCCGGGGACGGCATTTTCCCAGTTGAAGGAACGGTGGAGATGTGTTTCGATGGGTCAGATTCGTGTCGTTCCGAAAAGACCGTGAACCTTTTGTGGGACGCGCGGCGCCGTGGTACCATAGCCAAGTTTGTTGTCTTGGTCGGAAACCAAGACGCCTTATGCGCTGATCGGTAACCAGCGCCTGACCAATAAGGAGTCCTACCATGAAGCAGGGTATCCATCCCCAGTATGTCGAGTGCACGGTGACGTGCTCCTGCGGCAACACCTTCAAGACGCACGCTACCGTGTCCGAGATGAAGGTCGAGCTTTGCAACGAGTGCCACCCGTTCTACACCGGCCAGCAGAAGTTCGTCGACACCGGTGGACGCGTCCAGCGCTTCGCCGACAAGTTCGGTGGCGCCGCTGCCGCCCAGCTCAAGAAGGCCGAGGAGGCCAAGGCTGCCAAGGCCGCCAAGGCTGCTGAGGCCGAGGCCGCTCGCAAGGCCGCCGCTGAGGCTAAGGCTGCCGAGAAAGCTAAGCGTGCCGCTAAGTTCGCCGAGGAGGCTGCCAAGCAGGCCGCCGAGGCTCCCGCAGAGGCTCCCGTCGAGGAGGCCGCTGCCGAGGCCGAGACCACCGAGGCTGCTGAGTAAATAGCTCGCCGCGGAAACACTCGCATTCATGGCATGAGGGCCGCGCATCCGTTCGGGTGCGCGGCCCTTTTCTTTTTATTGGTGCAAGCTAGCTCGTCCCCTCCGCACCAGATTGGTGCGGAGGGGACAGGTTGGTTTGCACCAAATGGCAGAGAGACGGCGTTTTCCCAGATAAAAGCTGCCAAAATAAACCAGTCCCATTTTGGCAGGTTGGTCGTAGTTATTACGTGGCGGTCGAGGTCGACCGCATAGGGTGCGCCCTGTTTGGCTAAAGTACAACTATCTGTGTTTAACTCGCTCGGAGCTGCATGGCACGGGCGATGGCCAAAAAGGAAACAACATGGGATTCATGTCAAAGCTGCTGTCCTTTGGATCCGATAAGGACCTTAAGCGCTACTACAAGATCGTCGACCAGATCAACGGTCTTGAGCCCCAGTTTGAGAAGATGACCGAGGAAGAGCTCCGCGCCCAGACCGATAAGTTCCGTGAGCGCTACGCCAACGGCGAGTCGCTCGACGATATGCTCCCCGAGGCCTTTGCCACCGTGCGCGAGGCTTCCAAGCGCACCATGGGCATGCGCCACTTTGATGTGCAGCTCATCGGCGCCATGGCGCTTCACGAGGGCCATATCGCCGAGATGAAGACCGGCGAAGGCAAGACCCTTGTCTCCACCTTGGCCGGGTACCTCAACGCTATCGCCAGCAAGGGCGTGCATGTCGTTACCGTCAACGATTACCTGGCAAAGCGAGACTCCGAGTGGATGGGCCGCATCTACAAGTACCTGGGTATGACCGTCGGTCTGCTCCAGAACAACATGCCGCTCGAGCTCAAGCGTCCGGCCTACCAGGCAGATGTCACCTACGGCACCAACTCCGAGTTCGGTTTCGACTACCTGCGCGACAACATGGTCACCCGCCCCGAGCAGCGCGTACAGCGCGGCCACAACTACGCCATCGTCGACGAGGTCGACTCCATCCTGATCGATGAGGCCAGAACGCCGCTCATTATCTCGGGCGCCGGCACCAAGTCCGCCAGCACCTACAAGGACTTTGCGCGTGCCGTGCGCGGCCTGGAGCGCGGTGAGGACGTGTCGCACGACATGCTCACCGCCACCGAGGACGTCGAGCCCACGGGCGACTACGTCATGGATGAGGCCAAGCACACCATCGCCGCCACCGAGCGCGGTCTTAAGAAGATCGAGCGCCGTCTGGGCATCGAGGACATCTACGCCGACTTTTCGGGCCAGCTGGTCAACCACCTGCAGCAGGCGCTGAAGGCCCAGTACATGTTCCATCGCGACAAGCAGTACGTGGTCACGAACGGCGAGGTCAAGATCGTCGACGAGTTCACCGGTCGCATCATGGAAGGCCGCCGCTACTCTGAGGGCTTGCACCAGGCCATCGAGGCCAAAGAGGGCGTGCTCGTGCGCGAGGAGAACCAGACGCTGGCCACCATCACCTTGCAGAACTACTTCCGTCTGTATGACAAGCTCTCCGGCATGACCGGTACGGCACTCACCGAGGATGCCGAGTTCCGCGAGATCTACAAGCTGCCCGTCGAGGTCATCCCCTCCAACAAGCCCGTCCAGCGTGTTGACCACGAGGACCTGGTGTACCGCACCATCCGGGCCAAGTACAACGCCGTTGCCGACGATGTCGAGCGACGTCACGCCAAGGGCCAGCCGGTCCTGGTGGGCACCGTCTCCATCGAAAGCTCCGAGAAGCTGTCGGCCGCCCTTACCAAGCGCGGCATCGCGCACGAGGTCCTCAACGCTAAGCATCACGAGCGCGAGGCCCATATCGTTGCCCAGGCCGGACGCTTCGGCGCCGTGACCATCGCTACTAACATGGCCGGTCGTGGTACCGACATCCTGCTGGGCGGCAACCCCGACGAGCTGGTGCGCGAGCGCCTTGAGCACGAGGGCCTGACCATGGAGGACGTGACGCCCGAGCAGCTCGAGCAGTTTAGTGCCGAGGCCAAGGAGACCTGCAGGGCCGAGCGCGAGCGCGTGCTTGCCGCCGGCGGCCTGACCGTCATCGGCACCGAGCGCCATGAGTCCCGTCGTATCGACAACCAGCTGCGCGGCCGCTCCGGTCGTCAGGGCGATCCGGGCGAGACCCAGTTCTACTTGTCGCTCGAGGACGACCTCATGCGCCTGTTCGGCGGCGACAAGATGGACCGCGTCTCCAAGATGATGGTCACCGCCGACATGGGCGACGACATGCCCATCCAGCACAAGATCATCTCCAAGGCCGTCGAGAGCGCCCAGCACAAGGTCGAGAGCATCAACTTCTCCATGCGTAAGAGCGTCCTCGAGTACGATGACGTCATGAACAAGCAGCGCCAGGTCATCTACGCCGAGCGTAACAAGATTCTGGACGGCAAGGACCTGACCGACCACATCACCGAGGTCATGCACGACACCGTGTACCGCTGCGTACAGGAGTTCTGCACCAAGGACAGCCACGAGGGCGAGCGCGATCTCGAGGGCCTGCGCAAGTGGGTCGTGGAGCTGACCGGCCATATCGATACGCCCAAGTTCCCCGACGAGGATTACGAGGCCCTGGCTGCCGATGTCCTGGCCTACGTTGAGAAGTGCTACAACATGAAGGCCGAGCGCCTGGGTGAGGACCTCATGCGCGAGCTCAACACCCAGGTCATGCTGCGCGTCATCGATACCCGCTGGATGAACTACCTGCAGGAGATGGACTACCTCAAGACCGGCATCGGACTGCGCGGCTTTGGTCAGCGCGACCCGCTGGTCGAGTACAAGACCGAGGCTTATGGCGCGTTCCAGATGCTCGTCGACACCATGTACGAGGATTACCTGCGCACCGTCCTGCGCATCGAGATCAAGGCCGCCCCGCAGGCCGTGGAGCACAAGGAGGACCCCGCGCTCGAGGGTGCGCGCTTCTCCGGCCCCGCCGACGTCGATGGCGACAACGGCAGCTCGGTGCTGCGCAAGCAGGCACAGGTTCAGGCTCGTACGGCCGTCCAGGGAGGCCCGGCTGCTGTCAACAACGGCGGCAAGGTGACCACCTACCGCAAGTCCGAGAGCGATGACCCTTATGTCAACGTGGGCCGCAACGACCTTTGCCCCTGCGGCAGCGGCAAGAAGTTCAAGTACTGCCACGGCAGGAATCGTTAATGGCCGAGGCTTTAGAGGTAACGCCCGCCGAGTTGGACGCGTTTGCGGACCGGCTCGGCGAGGTCGAGTCGTATCTTCATTTGGACGAGAAGCGCACGCGCGTGACTGAGCTCGAGGCCAAAAGCGTGGCCCCCGGCTTTTGGGATGACGCCGACGCCGCTCGCGCCACCATGGAGGAGATCGCTCGCGCCAAGGAAGATATCGCTGCCGTGGATACCGCGCGCGGCGAGCTATCTGACGCCCGCGCGGCGCTGGAGCTTGCCGAGGAGATGGGGGATGACCCCGACGCCGTCGCCCTTCGCGAGGAGGCTGCAGCCACGGCTGAGCGCCTGGCCCGTGCCATCGATGAGCTTGAGCTTTCGAGCTGGTTTACCGGTGAGTTCGATCACGGCGATGCCATTGTGACCATCAAGCCCGGACAGGGTGGTCTGGAGGCCCAGGACTGGACCTTCATGCTCTTTAAGATGTACATGAAGTACTGCCAGCGTCGCGGCTGGAAGGTCACCATCAACGACTGTCCCGCAGCCGAGGTCATCGGCATCGACCGCGCGACCTTTACCGTCGAGGGCAAGGACGCATTTGGCATGCTGCGCGCCGAGGCCGGCGTCCACCGCTTGGTTCGCATTAGCCCCACCGACGACAAGAAGCGCCGCCAGACCACGTTTGCCGGCGTCGAGGTCATCCCCGTGCTACCCGATGATATCGACATCGAGATCAGTCCCGACGATATCCGCGTGGACGTGTACCACGCGAGCGGCCCGGGCGGTCAGGGCGTAAACACCACTGACTCCGCCGTGCGCGTGACGCATTTCCCCAGCGGCATTGTGGTTACCTGCCAAAACGAGCGCAGCCAGATCCAGAACAAGGCCGCGTGCATGCAGATTCTCAAGGCTCGCTTGTACGAGATTGAGCTCGAGAAGCGCGCCGAGGCGCTCGATGAGATTCGCGGGCCCAAGACCACGATCGGTTTTGGCAACCAGATTCGCAGCTACGTGCTCTACCCGTACCAGATGGTCAAGGACTTACGCACGGGCGTGGAGACCAGCAATGTCGAGGCCGTCCTTGACGATGGCGACCTGGACCCGTTTGTTATTGGCTACCATCGCTGGGCTACCGGCAACGCCGATGCAGAAGGCTCGGAGGTCTAAAACATCGGGTGGCTTCAAGCCGATGCCAAGCCCAACGGTTGGACGGGTTTGTATCCAGAATAAACCCTGCGCAGGGGTGGTTTTTGTCCGGCGAATCGGTAGAATCGAATACAAGAAGAAGTTCAAAGCGCATCCGTTTGGGTGCGCTTTTTTGAGGGAGGCAGCATGGCATATCGTCTGGACATCAAGCGCATTCTTTCGATGAACTTCTTTCACGACCTGCCCCAGATCATGTTGGGGTGTGCCTTGGCCGCCATCGCGACCGACTTGTTTTTGATTCCCAACGGTCTTGCCGCCGGTGGCGTTACGGGCCTTGCCACCATTATCCAGGCGGTCGGCGCGGCGCGCGGCCTATCGCTTCCCGTTGGTATTCAGACGATCGTGATGAACGCCTTGCTGTTGTTGGTCGTTATGCGCGAGGGCGGCATGTTCTACGTGGTGCAGACCGCGACGGGCTTTGTGCTGCTGGGCTTCTTTACCGATCTGTTCGCCCCGTTTGTAGCACCTCTGGCGGATGCGGACCTGATGCTCCCTGCCATGTGGGGCGGCATTATTACGGGCATCGGTTACGGCATGGTGTTGCGCGCCGGCGCCAACACCGGCGGCTCGGACACGATTGGCCAAATCATCTCGCGTAACACCTCGCTGCCGGTGGGCTCGACCGTCATGGCGATCGATGTTGCCGTATGCGCGCTATCGGCTCCGGTCTTTTCAATCGAAAACGCACTGTATGCAGGCCTTTCGATGGTCATTAGCGGCTACGTGATCGATGCCGTGGTCGATGGTGGCAACAAACGCCGTATGGTACTCATCATCTCGGACAAGTTCCCTGATATCGCTGCCGATATCATGTATGGCCTGGGTCGTGGTTGTACCAAGTTTAAGGCGACTGGCATGTATTCGGGTGCCGAGAAGCCAGTGATTATGGTCATCGTGAGCCGTCGAGAGCTCAATACCCTCAAGACGATCGTGCGCGAGCGCGATCCTCATGCCATCGTGACGGTTGCCGACGTTACGGAAGCCTTCGGCGAGGGATTCAAGGACATTAGCGCGTAGGGTCGATCGCGTTCCATCCAAAAGACGTTCACATTGATAAACCGTTTCATCAGCGGTTCTGCCTGCTAAATTGTTCAAATAATGATAAAAACTCTGGTAAAGCCATCAGTTTCCAGCATAATGAATGACGTACGTGCATTGCGGCTGTGTTGGGATTACCTTCGGTGCCGTGCGCATTTTGTCTAATGAGGATGAAAGGAAGGCACAATGAGCGACGAAGAGCTCAAAAAGGTTGCCAACGAGGTAAGGAAGGGCATCGTCACCGGCGTGCACGCTGCCAAGTCCGGCCATCCGGGCGGTTCGCTCGGCGCTGCCGACATCATGACCTATCTGTACTTTGAGGAAATGAACGTCGACCCGGCCGATCCCCGCAAGGCCGATCGCGACCGTTTTGTGCTCTCCAAGGGCCATTGCGCTCCGGGCCTGTACGCCGTGCTCGCCGAGCGTGGGTTCTTCCCCAAGGAGGATCTCGAGACGCTGCGCCATATCGGCAGCCACCTGCAAGGTCATCCCAACATGAACGACACCCCGGGCGTCGATATGTCCACCGGCTCGCTCGGCCAGGGCATCTCCGCCGCCGTGGGCATGGCGGTTGCCGCCAAGCACTGGGGCGATACTTACCGCACGTACGCCCTGCTGGGTGATGGCGAGAGCGAGGAGGGCCAGGTCTGGGAGGCAGCCATGTTTGCCGGCAACCAGCAGCTCGATAACCTCTGCGTGATCGTCGACCACAACGGCCTGCAGATCGACGGCCCCGTCGAGGAGGTCAACGACCCCATGCCGCTCGCCGACAAGTTCCGTGCCTTTAAGTTCCACGTGGTGGAGCTTGTCGACGGCAACGATTTCGACCAGATCCGCGCCGCCTTTGCCGAGGCTCGCGCTACCAAGGGCCAGCCGACCGCCATTATCGCCGAGACCATGAAGGGCAAGGGCGTTTCCTTTATGGAGAACCAGGTGGGTTGGCACGGTAAGGCCCCCAACGATGAACAGTTTGAGCAGGCCATGGCAGAGCTCACGGCCGCCGGAGAGGAGCTCTAGGATGGCAGACGTCAAGAAAATCGCCACGCGCGTAAGCTACGGCGAGGCCCTCGTCGAGCTCGCCAACGAGCACGATGACTTTGTGGTCCTCGACGCCGACCTGGCCGCCGCCACGCAGACCGGCAAGTTCAAGGCCGCTTGCCCCGACCGCTTCTTCGACGTGGGTATCGCCGAGAGCAACCTGATGGGTGTTGCCGCCGGTATCGCGACCACCGGTCGTGTTGCCTTCGCGAGCACCTTTGCCATGTTCGCTGCCGGTCGCGCCTTTGAGCAGGTCCGTAACTCCATCGGCTACCCGCACCTTAACGTTAAGATCGGTGCCACGCACGCCGGTATCTCGGTGGGCGAGGATGGCGCCACGCACCAGTGCTGCGAGGATATCGCCCTTATGCGCGTCATCCCCGGCATGACCGTTATCGTTCCTGCCGACGATGTGGAGGCCCGCGCCGTGACGCGCGCCGCCTACGAGTGCGACGGTCCGGTGTACATGCGCTTTGCCCGTCTGGCCTCGCCGGTTATCAACGACCCCGAGACCTACAAGTTCGAGTTGGGTAAGGGCATTGTCATGCGCGAGGGCGCCGATGTGACCATCATCGCCTGCGGCCTGATGGTCGGCGAGGCTCTCGAGGCCGCCGAGCAGCTCGCTGCCGAGGGTATCGACGCCGAGGTCATCAACATGCACACCATCAAGCCCATCGATGCCGACCTGATCGTCAAGAGCGCCACCAAGACCGGCCACGTCGTGACCGTCGAGGAGCACTCTGTGATCGGTGGCCTGGGCAGCGCCGTTGCCGACGTCCTGTGCGAACAGTGCCCGACGCCGCTCAAGAAGATCGGCGTCAACGACACCTTCGGCGAGTCCGGCCCGGGCGCCGAGCTCCTGCACAAGTACGGCCTGGACGCCGCCAACATCGTGGCAACCACCAAGGAGTTCTTGGCCTAGGGCAAGACGAGGCAAAGTATCGCTTCAGCAACCGTATGCAATCCATAACAGGGGCGTCCTCAAAGAGGACGCCCCTGTTTTTTGTCGGCAACAAACAAATTAGGCCCGCACCAAGTAAAGGCTTTCTCTGGGAAACGGGCCCAGACCAGCAAAGTGCAATTCAGCCCCCAAGCACGGCGCTGCTGCACCCAAGTAAAACGCGGCGACCCCTTAGTTACCGCAGGCCGGACACAGGGCTACTCTCCAAATCTTTCCGCAGGACGGAGGAGCCCCCGCAGCGCGAAGCGCGCAGCGGGGGCTCCGACATGTCCGAGGACGATTTGGAGAGTAGCCCTGTGCCCGGCCGACGGGATCCCTAAGCACGCCATGCTTCTTATGTGCAGCAAAGCTAATGCTGCTAAAATACAAAGCGCTCATGTAGTTTAAACGCACGACGATAAGGAGCACCAGTGGGTAACCACTTCCGTACCTCCGGTGCGGGCGATGATGCCCCCAAGACGCAGGCAGGCGTCCAGGGCAGTCGTTTCGCCACTCCGGATTCAGAGGGCCAGCCTGTTGCTCAGGCCCCCGCTCAGCCGGTAGATCAGGCACAGCCGGCATCCGATCCCTTTGCCTACAATCCAACCAGCGATGTCGCGCTTTCCGGCACGGCGGGTTTTGAGCCCGTTCAGGCCGTGACCGCTCGCGTGGAGCAGCCTCAGGCTGGTGCCGCCACGCCGCAGCCTACCATGGCCGGCATTCCCGACCCCTTGGCCCCTGCGACGCCGGCTCCTCAGCCTGCGCAGTCCGGTCTCTTTGCCGCTATTCCCGACCCCACTCAGCCTGCTGCCCCGGTGGTCGAGAGCGATCAGGCCGCCGAGGTCGCAAGCCTCGATAACGCGCTCAACAACCCCGATTTTACGTCGGTGTTTGCGCCCATCGATCCGCAGGCCAGCCGCAAGAAGATGGCCAAGCAGGCCGGTGTCGAGCCCGTTATCCTTATGGAGCATGTCACCAAGATCTATCCGGCACAGCCCAACAAGCCTGCACTCGACGACATCAACATCGAGATCTATCCGGGCGAGTTCGTCTTCCTGGTCGGTCACTCCGGTTCGGGTAAGACCACTCTGCTGTCGACGCTCAACCGCGACGTCAAGCCGACGAGCGGCCGCATCCTGGTTGCCGGTCAGGACCTCATGAAGATCAAGAACCGCAAGGTTCCGTTCCTGCGCCGCCAGATTGGCGCCGTGTTCCAGGACTTTAAGCTTCTGCCGCAAAAGACCGCCTACGAAAACGTGGCGTTTGCCCTGCAGTGCATCGGCAAGCCCAAGGGCGTCATTCGCAGCCAGGTGCCCGAGGTGCTGCGCCTGGTCGGTCTGGCCGATCAGATGGACTCGCTGCCCGACCAGCTTTCCGGTGGCGAGCAGCAGCGCGTTGCCGTCGCCCGTGCTATGGTCAACCGTCCGCCGCTGCTGATCTGCGACGAGCCCACGGGCAACCTCGACCCGGCGATCTCGCTGGGCATCATGAAGCTGCTTGAGCGTATTAACCGCACCGGCACCACCGTGATCGTCGCCACGCACGACCGCGAGATGGTCGATAGCATGCACCGTCGCGTGATCGCCCTCGAGGGCGGCCACGTCATCCGCGACCAGGAGAGGGGAGGTTACGGCAACTATGGCACCAACTAACGTGGGCTACTCCTTCAAAGAGGCAATCAGCCACTTCTTCCGTAACTGGACTACCTCGCTCGGCGCCGTCATCACGATCTTCCTTTCGCTGTTTATCATCGGCCTGTTCATCATGGGCTCTGCGATGCTGAACTCCGTGATCGGCACCGTCGAGGATCAGGTTGTCATCAACGCGTTCATTAGTGATGACGCCGATCAGGCCGATGTTCAGGCTTTTGAGGCCGAGCTTAAGACGTGGAATAACGTCAAGTCCGTGACCTATAAGGACAAGGACGACGCGCTGGCCGAGTATACGAGCAAGATGTCGGGCAACGCCGACGCCACCATGAGCGCGCTCGATGGCCAGAACCCGCTGCCGGCTTCCTTCGCTATTGAGATGGACGATCCGTCCAAGGTCGAGAGCACGGCAAAGAAGCTCAAGAAGGATGCCGATTTCCAGAAGATCGCGGATGACGGCGACGTCAACGCGAGCGTGCTGTACGGCCAGGAGGAAGTGAGCCGCCTGTTCCAGGTGACCAACTACATCCGCATCGCCGCCGTGGTGCTCGTTGGTCTTCTGACCTTTATCGCATTCATCTTCATCAACAACACGATTCGCCTGTCCATCACGGCGCGTCGTCGTGAGATTGCGATTATGCGTCTGGTCGGCGCCAGCAACGGCTTCATTCGTGGCCCGTTTATCACCGAGGGCGTGCTGCAGGCCATTTTGGGCTCGCTGCTTTCCATCGGCGTTCTGGAGCTGCTGCGCAATTTGATGATTCCGCGTCTGCAGGAGAGCATCGGCTGGATGTCGTTTGCCCTGCCGATGCAGTACTACCTGGTGACCTATGCTGCGCTGATTCTGGTCGGCGTGATTATCGGTCTCTTTGGTTCTGCCATCGCCATGCGCCGCTACCTGCGCGTGTAAGCATGCCTGGAATTCACCCCTTCCAACGGGTCGTCTCTTATGGGGCGGCCCGTTTTTTGATCCCTAGGGGACGAAGGAAACGAATCATCGTAGCGCTGGTCTATCTATGTGATCCGTTTTCCTTCATCCCCTAGGGATCATTTGGGTAGACTCTTGGGATGTAAACGGCAATCGATAGTTAGGAGGCGCCATGGGGCGCAATAACAAGCATAAGCGTGGAGCTCGCAATCGGCGCGGGCCGGTGCGCAGCGAACGCCGTCCGAGCCTGACCGGGCGCGTGCAGCTCCATGAGCACAGTGCCTATGTCATAACCGAGAATGGCGACTACAAGGTCATGGGCCGCGGCAAGCGCGAGATTATGGATGGCGATACCGTTGCCGTGAGCATTAAGAACAGCCCGCACGGTGAGCGGCGCGCCGTGATCGAAGGCGTGGTTGAGCGCGCAGCCATAAGCGTGGTGGGTACGTACCAGACCGCCGGTCCGCTCGGTGTGATCGAGCCGCTCGATTCGCGTCTGAAGGCTGACTTCTTCATTCTGCCTGAGGATACCTCGGCGGATCGTCTGGGCGTTCACCCGGGTGATGCTGTTGTCGCGCGCATTTTGACCTACCCGACGCGCCTGGAATCGGGCGCTGTGACGATCGAACGCCGCATTGGCGGAGATGACGCGCCCGATTTGGGCGTTCAATATGTGATGGCGCGTTACGGCTATACCGATAGCTATCCCGAGGCCGCGCTGGACGAGGCCGAGGGGCTTTCGCTCGATGTGTCCGCGGCGCTTAAGGACCCGCTCCGCCGCGATCTGCGCGACCGCTTTGTCATCACGATCGACCCGGTCGACGCACGCGACTTTGACGATGCCGTTTCGTTGGAACGCACGCCCGAGGGTGGCTACAGGCTGGGTGTGCATATCGCCGACGTTTCACACTATGTGGCTTGGGACGGGCATATCGATCTTGAGGCTCGTCATCGTACGACATCGGTGTATCTGGCCGATCGCGTGCTTCCCATGCTGCCCGAACGCCTGTCCAATGATCTGTGCTCGCTTCGCCCTGACGAGGACCGTCTTGCGTTTACCGTCGATATCGAGCTCGATGCGCAGGGTCGCGTGCGGCATTACGATCCGTATCCCAGCGTGATTCGCTCGCGTGTGCGTATGGACTATGACGGCGCCGAGGCGCTGCTGGTACGTGCCGGCGCGGTGGAGTATTCGGTGCTGGAGGGTGCGGCCGAGGATGTTGCGGCTGCCGAGGCCTCGCGCGAGGAAGCGCTTGAGCGCGGTCTTGCGTGCGAGGAGGCCGCCCGCGGCTACAACGTCGACCTCGGCGATTTCCTTGTCGCCGCCAACGAACTCGCCGAACTTCGCCGTCGCATTCGTCGCGCCCGCGGCTCAGTCGATTTTGACACGGCCGAAATTCGCGCTCTCTTGGATGAGGACGGAGTACCCGTGCAGATTGTGGCGCGTGAACGTTCGTGTGCCACGTCGCTTATCGAGGAAGCTATGCTGCTCGCCAACGAGTGCGTTGCAGAGTGGCTGGCAGACCGTGATATCGAGGCCTGCTATCGCGTGCATGAGGATCCGAGCCCCGATAGCCTGCACGGTGCTGCCGTTGCGCTGGCGCAGCTAGGCATCATCGACGATCGCCGTGCTGCCGGTATTGCCCTGGGGAGCCCCGATGAGCTGCAGGCTGCAGTTGATGCTGCCGCCGGTACGGCCAACGCACCGCTCGTTAACACGCTGCTTCTGCGCAGCATGCAGCGCGCGCTGTACAAGCCGCGCAACGAGGGCCACTTTGCGCTCGCCGCGCCGTGCTACTGTCACTTTACGAGTCCCATCCGTCGCTACCCCGATCTGGTGGTGCATCGCGTACTCAAGCTGCAGCTGGCCTACGAGCGGCTCGGCGGCAAGGACGCCCTGGTTCGTACGCCGCGGCTGATCGGCAAGGGGCGCGAGTCGCTGCCGCGCATTCTGCCGCAGATCTGCCGCGCATGCAGCGATGCCGAACGCGCGGCAGATGCCGCCAGCCATGCGACGCAAAAGATCAAGATTGCCCAGTACTATGAGGACCGTCTGGGCGAGCGCTATGCCGGAACCGTCTCGTGGGTTAGCAGCATGGGCCTCTTTGTGCGCTTGGACCTAACGCAGGTCGAAGGCTTGGTTTCGATCAAGAGTCTGGGCAACGAGTGGTTCGAGTTCGACGAGGACGCGCTAACGCTCACGGGTGCCGACACGGGCACCCGTTACGAGCTGGGGCAGCGCGTGATTATCGAGGTCTCGCGCGTCAATACCACGCGTGGACACTTGGACTTTAAGCTTATCCATTAGCTAAATCCCGACTCGTGGCGAGAGAGCGGAGGGCGGTCTTTCGGGGCCGCCCTCCGCATTTGAATAGTGGCTACCTTGCCGTCTGCTCGGCCGCCCGCTTACTTGCTATTTGAGAGGTAAAACCTACCAAAATAAACCTGTCCCTTTTGGCAGGTTTACAAGAAAGCGGGGATGAGATGGCGACGGTGTACGGGTATGCGCGGGTGAGTTCGCGCGATCAGAATCTGAATCGGCAGCTGGATGCGCTGGGCGCCTATGGCGTGGGCTCAGCGAATATTTATGCCGACCATGCGAGCGGCAAGGACTTCGATCGACCGCGTTATCGCGAGCTGCTGCACGTCCTGGGAGACGGGGACGTGCTGGTGGTGCTTTCTATCGACTGACTTGGCCGTAATTACTCCGAGATTCTTGAGGAATGGCGACGCATTACCAAGGAACTCGGGGTTGCCATTGTGGTGTTAGACATGCCATTGCTTGACACGCGCGCTAGGGCCAGCGGCGCGCCGGATGTGACCAACGTCCTGATTGCCGATATTGTGCTGCAACTGCTGAGCTACGTGGCGCAGGTGGAGCGCGAGAATATCCATCGGCGCCAAGCGGAGGGAATTGCAGCGGCGCGGGCGCGAGGGGTCCGTTTCGGTCGACCTCGCAAGCCGTGCCCTCCTCAGTTTGAGCTGGTGCGCGATAGCTATGAGGCAGGCGATATTACCCGCAGCCAGGCAGCAAAGTGCCTGGGCGTGTGCGTGGGGACGTTCGATCGCTGGATGCGCGAGGCGGGGTAGGGGTTTGCGTCGCTTTGTCGCTTCCTGTTGCGATTCAAATTTTGATACGGTGACGATGCCATTTGGGGCTACACTCGCTGATATTCAAAAAAGGAGGTTGGCCCTTGGCGCGAGTAAAACAAATAATCGGATTGACCGCGATCGTTCTGTTCGCTGCAACGCTGGCGGGCATCTGGGTGCTGACGGAGCAAAATGCGGTGGAGACGTCGTTGCTGAGCGAGTCTACCGCGCGTGTGGTGGAGGGCCAGGCTGCGGGCGTTCAGGCTGTCGATGCCACGGGTGAAGCTCAGACGGAGAACGGAATGACCGGGGGCACCGATTCGGCTGCCTCGAATGTCCGGTCTGGCCGACTTGCTTCCATTCGCATGTGGGTGGGCACGAACGTCCGTCGCGTTGCCCATACCGTAGAGTTTTTCTTCGTCGGATTATTCGCCTCGGTGGTCGTGGTTTGCTTTTCCAGGCGTCCGTGGAACGTATGCTCCCGTTGCGTGCCCGTATTGCTCTTTTGCGCCGCCTGCTCCGTTGGCGATCAGGTACATAAGATCTTTGTTCCCGGCAGGCATTTCGACGTTATCGATTTAGGATTCGATGCTGCGGGCTATGTCACCGCCATGCTGTTGGTATTGCTGGCGGCGGCGTTGGTGCGCCATGCGACTCGGCCGATCGGCGCCCATGCGAGGCTCTAGCCGGTAGCAAACCCGTTTCTGATAATGCGACCTTGTTGAATTATTTTGTGTCGTGCGTATTTCCGAGCGGTCGGATTTGAGGGGCGAGGGGTAGAACGCTCGCCCTTTGTGCGCCACGATGCGGCACAATGTACCACAAAAGCTGTTTGTATCCGGTACGAATCGTTCGTTGGTCTTTAATTCTTCTCAACGGAGGTGTTTGAGATGGCAAACGGATTGCTTTTGCGGCTTCGCGAGCGTGAGCTCAGCGCGAGCCCGGCGGAACGCAATGTCATCGCATATGTAAGCGCTCATCCGCACGAGGTGGTCGGGCTGTCCGTCCGCGGTCTTGCCGATGTCACGTTCTCCTCGCCCTCGAGCATTTTGCGCTTTTGCAAGCGTTTGGGTTTTGCGGGCTACAAGGAGTTCCAGCGCGAACTGATTGCCGAGCTGGCGCTCTTAGGTGACAAGAAAGACGTTGCCCTCGAGGACATCTCCATGGATGACAGCGTCGAACGTATCGTGGGGAAGGTGATGAAAAGCAACGTGCGCACGATCGAGGCGACGGCGCGAACGCTCGATTACACCGTCTTGGAGCGATGCGCGGCCCGTCTTAAGCGGGCACGCGCGGTCAATCTGTTCGGTATTGGTGCTTCTCGTTTGGTCGCGCACGACCTGGCGCAAAAGCTCATGCGTGTCGACAAAGAGTGCCATCTGTACGACGACTGGCATGATCAGCTCTTATGTGCCAAGAACATGCATGAGGGCGATATGGCAATCGCCTTTAGTTACTCGGGCTTGACGCAAGAGGTGCTGGACTGCACCGCCGAGGCTCAACGCCACAACTGTCCCGTCGTGGCCGTTACCAAAGTAGATGGATCATCCAAGCTTGCCACCATGGCCGATGCCGTGCTCGGCGTCGCTGCGAGTGAACCCTTGGTCCGCAGCGGTGCCATGGCTTCGCGTATGGCCCAGCTTATGGTTGTCAATGCCCTGTACGCTGCTTACGTTGCCAGCGACTACGAACGGGCGACGCATGTCATAAAGCAAAACTACATCGAGAAACAGGAAAGATGAGGTGAATGAAATGCTCGATTTAACAAAATTCACGACCGAACAGCGTAATCAAAGGTCAATGGACCTCGATACGATGACATCGTTGCAAATCGTCACGACGATGAACGATGAGGATCTTCGTGCCGTCCAGTCGGTCACGAAAGTGTTGCCCCAGGTTGCCATGGCAATCGACTGGGCTGCTGAGACACTCGAGCGCGGCGGGCGCGTCTTTTACATGGGCGCAGGCACCAGCGGTCGTCTGGGCGTACTCGACGCTTCGGAGTGTCCGCCCACGTTTGGCGTGTCACCCGATCTGATTGTCGGGCTCATTGCCGGAGGCGAGACGGCGTTTATCAAGGCTGTCGAAGGTGCCGAAGACAGCGAGGAGCTTGGCGCGAGCGACCTGCGGGAGCGTGGGCTCTCGGACAAGGATCTTGTCGTTGGCCTGGCGGCAAGCGGCCGTACTCCTTATGTGGTGGGCGGCCTTGCGTACGCCAAGGCAACTGGGTGCAAGACCATTGCAATTGCCTGCAACCAAGGGTCGAAGATCGGGGAGAGCGCAGATCTTGCCATTGAGCCCGTGCCCGGTCCCGAGGTGCTGACCGGCTCAACGAGGCTCAAGGCGGGAACGGTTCAAAAGCTCATTCTCAACATGATTTCGACCGGTGCCATGGTCAAGATCGGCAAGGTATACCAAAACCTGATGGTCGATGTGCAGCAGACGAACGAGAAGTTGGTGGTGCGCGGCCAGAACATCGTGATGGAGGCGACCGGCTGCACGCGCGAGTGCGCTGTTCAGGCGCTTGCAGATGCCGGCGGCCACGTAAAAACCGCTATTGTCTCGGTACTGCTGGACTGCGATGCCGAGCAGGCTGCGGTAGCTCTTGAGCGGGCGCGAGGCCATGTCCGCGCTGCGGTGAGTGGCCATGAGAAAAGCAATGCCGATGCCCAATAGGTGCGCGGCGTGAGCTGATATGACATCCAGACGAGATACCCAATACAAGGAGGAGTTATGACGAACAAAGAGCTGGCTCAAAAGCTGCTGGACCTTTTGGGCGGTAAAGACAACGTGCTCGCAAACGCGGCGTGCATGACGCGCCTGCGCGTGACCGTCAAAGATACGGGCAACGTCGACACGGAGGGTATTAAGGCACTCGACGGCGTGATGGGCCTGGTCGAGGACGACACGATGCAGATCGTGCTGGGTCCGGGCAAGGTGAATAAGGTGCTCGAGGAGTTCTCCAAGCTCACCGGCCTTGCGAAAGGCGTTGCTGACGAGAGCGTGGTTGACGCTGCGGCCACAAACAAGGCCGCGCAGAAGGCCAAGTACGAGTCTAAGCCGGTTCAGGCCTTCCTCAAGAAGATTTCCAATGTCTTCGTCGCCCTGCTTCCCGGCATCATTGCGGCCGGCCTCATCAACGGTATCTGCAACGTCATTAACGTCTCGACGGCAGGCGCGCTTGCAGGCGAGTGGTGGTACCAGGGCATTCGTTCCATGGGCTGGGCCCTGTTTGCCTATCTGCCCATCTTGGTGGGCTATAACGCGGCACGTGAGTTTGGTGGCTCCGCTGCGCTGGGCGGCATCGCCGGCATGATGTGTATCGCCAACAGCGCCATGCCCCTGCTTGCGCCTGGCGCGGCTGATCCTGCCGCTGCCATTCTGCTGCCGCTCACCAGTGCGCAGTACAACCCTGCAGCGGGCGGCATGATCGCGGCTCTCATCGCTGGCGCATTTTTTGCCTGGATGGAGCGTCAGATTCGCAAGGTTATGCCCAACGCACTCGACACGTTCTTGTCCCCGCTGCTGGTGCTCATCATCGGAGCCTTTGCTCTGATGCTCGTCATCCAGCCGGTTGGCGCATGGCTGACGACTGCCATCTTTAGCGTTTTGACCTTTATCTTCGAGAAGCTGGGCGTCCTGGGCGGCTATATCCTGTCGGCAGGCTTCTTGCCGCTGGTGTCCGTCGGCTTGCATCAGGCGCTCACGCCGATCCACGCTATGCTCAACGATCCCGACGGCGCTACCAAGGGTATCAATTACCTGCTTCCCATCCTTATGATGGCTGGCGGCGGCCAGGTCGGTGCCGGTTTGGCGCTGTACTTTAAGACCAAGAACGCCAAGCTCAAGAAGTACGTCGCAGAGTCCATCCCCGTTGGAATCCTGGGTGTGGGCGAGCCTCTGATGTATGCTGTTACGCTGCCGCTCGTTCGTCCGTTTGTGACGGCCTGCCTGGGTGCCGGATTTGGCGGCGCGCTCGCGGCGCTGCTTCACATCGGCACGGTTTCTCAGGGCGTTTCCGGTCTGTTTGGCCTGCTGATCGTCGTTCCTGGCCAGCAGCTCGGCTACGTTGCCGCTATGCTGCTTGCCTATGCCGCCGGCTTTGTCCTGACGTGGTTCTTCGGTGTCGACGAGCAGAAGATCAACGAGTTCTTTGGCGAGTAGATTGATATCGCGAGCCATGTTGCTCAGGGTTCGCGGCGCGCGGCAGATTTCTTGATGTTATGGTTGTGCCGGCGGGGCTAGCTGCTCCGCCGGCCTTTTTTAAAGGAGCGTTGAAGCGTGAAAACGGGTATTTCGATTTATCTTTCCAGCCCTCTGCAGGATATTGAGCGGACGATTGAGCGTGGTGCCGCGGCGGGTGCGCGCTATGCGTTCACCTCGCTGCATATTCCCGAGGATGGGGGAGCGGCGTATGCCGATAAGGTCCGTCATGTGTTGTCGCTGCTTTCCGCCCGCGGCATTGCGCTCATTGCCGATGTGGGGCCTCGCACGTGCGATTTGCTCGGGCTTGAGCGCATCGAGGACTTGCGCGATCTGGGGTTGGAATACCTTCGTTTGGACTATGGCTTTAGCGCCCAGCGGGTTGCGGAGCTGTCCGGTGTATTTCGCATTGTGGTCAATGCATCGACAGTGAGTTCTGATGAAATCGCATCGTGGCGTGAGGCCGGTGCCGATGTGACTCGTTTTGCCGCCTGCCACAATTTTTACCCCAAGCCTTATACCGGTTTAGCTCTGGAGGACATTGCTCGGGTGAATCTCCGTCTTGCGGCGCTTGGATTCGAAATCATGGCTTTTGTGCCGGGTGATGCTAACGTTCGCGGGCCGGTATTCGAGGGACTGCCGACGGTCGAGGCGCAGCGCGGTCGCGCGTCAAAGGTTGCTCTCAATATGCTTGAGCTTGCACATGGCGCCGATTGCGACATTGTGTTGGTCGGCGACCCCGATCTTTCTGATGCGGGCTGGGCGCAGTTTGCTCAAGTTTCCGCCGGATACGTGGACCTGCAATGCGAGCTTGAGCCCGGTTATGCCTATGTGCGCGGGCAGATTCATCACGACCGGCCCGACTCGAGCGTCCTCATCTTTAGGTCTCAGGAGTCACGTACGACGCTTAAGCCGGATTCCGTGTCGACGGATGCCGGAGCCGGCCTGCCGCGAAAGGCGGGGTCGATCGCTGTGAGCAATAGCGGATATGGGCGCTACGAAGGCGAGCTTGAGATTGCGCGGGTCGATCTTCCCGGTGACGAGCGCATGAACGTTGCGGGCCATATCACGCCCGAGGCAATGGAGCTGCTGCCGTTTATCAAGCGCGGATTCGGGGTACGGTTCGTTTAACGTGTGACCCGCGGGCTACAATTGGCCCATCATACGAAGGCGCCTCGTGTGGCGTGTGCCTGCGTTGGCCGATCTATATTCGGAGGATTCCCATGACCGTACTGTTTGTTGAATATCCCAAGTGCTCGACCTGTAAGAAGGCCAAGGCATGGCTGGACGAACATGGGGTTGAGTATATCGACCGCGATATCGTTTTGGACAATCCCACGGCTGATGAGCTTGCGACCTGGATTGCTCGTTCGGGGCTGCCGGTGCGGCGTTTCTTTAATTCGTCGGGCATGAAATATCGAGAGCTGGGCCTGAAGGCGCGTCTGGATGCGGGCATGACGGATCGGGAGTGCTACGAGCTGCTGGCGACCGACGGCATGCTGGTCAAGCGTCCGCTGCTGGTGGGCGACGACTTTGCGATTCCCGGCTTTAGGGAATCGGCTTGGGTCGAGGCGTTGCTGTAGCGGCTGCGGAAAGTGCGACCCGGAATTCGCTTCCAGAATGGGATGCACTTTCCCAAAGTGGCCGGTTGCGGAAAGTACGTCCCATTCTGAGCTTCGATTGTGGGGCACGGTTTCCGGTTGAGGGCTCGACGGGAAAGTGGGGACCAGTTTGAGCTTGAAATCTGGGACGCACTTTCCGCCGGCGGGCCTGCCCCAGTCAGTCCGCCAGCTGTGCCCATTCGTGCGGATCGTAGACCTTTACGTGTTTGTTGGGCTTGCCGCTCCAGTACTCCTCGTCCATAAAGGGCAGATATGCCTGAACGCCGGGGCAGATAAAGGGAATCCGCTGCTGTTGCAGTCGCTCGCGCTGGCGCTGCTCCAGGTGCGCCTCGGATATGACGGTCGGCATACCGGACAACTCGACGAGGCTTGCCTGGATTCGCTTAAGGTCGGGGAGTCCCGCGTGCCATGACATCCGCATGATCAAAAAGGATGCACGGCGGTATTTTGCCTGCACCACAGTAATGGCGGGGCGCAGTGTGGGATGGATTTTGTCCCGTTCGGGCCAAAGGTCGGCAGTGATCTCAAGGCCCAGGGTCTCCCATAGGTAATCAAGCTCTTCGTCCATGGCGCCTCGATATCTACGCGATCATTGATACTTCGATTGTGTTGCCTGGTGCTATCGTTTTCGCGGTAGAATCTGCCAACGGTTGACGGCTACCGCTCGCGGCGTTTTGCCCTTCGTGTACAGCGGTCGGCTTCACAGGTCCTTCACGGGTTGGACTAAATTAGGCCAATTTGACTGAATTTCAAAAAAGTCAAAATTGGGGCTTGCGTCACGGCGAGACTTCCCGTATATTTCTTTCTTGCGCAAAGGCACAGCCGAGCGCAGCGATGCAGTCATTGGGATGTCGTCTAATGGCAGGACAGCGGATTCTGGTTCCGTCAATGGGGGTTCGACTCCCTCCATCCCAGCCATTGCATTTGCTACATATGGCCCGTTCGTCTAGCGGTTTAGGACGCCGCCCTCTCAAGGCGGAGATCACCAGTTCGAATCTGGTACGGGCTACCACAAAATGAACGCCCGGGCCTCGCAAGAGACCCGGGTTTTGTGTATTGACCGTATATGCGGCGTCTGCCGTGTTTCGCTCAGATCGAGGAGTAGCCATGGATCTGCCCATCAGCTTGCAAGACATCACGTATGCCGAGAACTATCTGGCGCAGGGCGACCTGGCTACGGCGACGCCGCTGCTGGAGCGTCTGGTGGAGCTCGCCGAGGAGTATATCGACGCTGAGTGCAAGACGGAGGAGAAGCGCCAATACTTTAGCTTCGATAGCAAGTTTGAGCGCTTGGCCTATCGCCGCGTGGAGAAGGATCCGCGCGAGCTCGTGCAGGTCGAGGTGCCGTTTGACCGCCTGTACTCTGATATGGCGTTTGCCTACATTCGTCAGCAGGATTATGTGAGCGCTCGTAATGCCCTGATGCAGGCTGTGCGTTGGGACCCCATGAACTGCAACTATCGCTTGGATTTGGCCGAGCTGTTCCGCGCACTCGAGGACAAGCAGGAATGGGCATCGCTCTCGTTCTCGGTGCTGGAGCGTGCAAGCGATGGCAAGTGCGCCGCCCGCGCTTACGCCAATCTAGGTCAGTACTTTTTGGAGCCCGAGACCGAGAACGTTTCGGCTGCCGTGGGCTGCGCGCGTCTGGCGCTGCGCCTGGCGCCCAACGATGCGCATACGACGCGCCTGCTCAACAAGATCCATACCACCTATCCGGATGCCGCTGATGAGAGCGACGACCACGTGATGGGTGAATTGGCCCTGCAAGGCGTGCCGACCTCGCCTTCGGCCGAGATTGCCATCTGCCTGATTATGTGCGCGACCGATGCTGCAAGCGACGGCGACAAGCAGGAGGCGACGCGCCTGACGGTACGTGCTCGCGACTTGGTGGGCGAGGAGGCCTGCGCGGCGATTATCAAACTGGTGCGCGAGAGCGATGCCGAGCTCAATGCCGAGCGCAAGGCAAAGCGCGAGACTGCGGGCTCAAACGCCGACGGCGCCAAGGAGGCCGGCGATGCCCAGTAAGCGCGAGCGCAAACTCATTTCCAAGAATCGCTCGGCACATCACGAGTACTTTATCGATGAGACATTTGAGTGCGGTATTGAACTGAGTGGCACCGAGGTCAAGTCGATTCGCGAGCGCGCCTGCCAGATCACCGATACCTTCGCGCTGATCCGCGGCGGGGAGTGCTGGCTCGTCGGCCTGCATATCCACCCTTATAGCCATGGTGGCGTGTGGAATCGCGATCCCGACCGTCGGCGCCGTCTGCTGCTGCACCGCAAGGAGATCGACTTTCTTGACGGCAAACTTCGCAACCGTGGTTATGCGCTGGTTCCGTTGGAACTCTACTTTAATACCGACGGCCGCGTAAAGCTGCTGCTGGGTCTGGGTCGCGGCAAGAAGCTCTACGACAAGCGCGAGGACATGGCCAAGCGTGATGTCCAACGCGAGATCGACCGCGCCCTTAAGGAACGCAACCGCTAGGCACTCTGTATAAGTTGCGGTGGAATACGGACTGTTTTGCCTATTTGAGGGGCTATTCAGTCCCTATTTCACCGCAACTGCGGGCGTCTCATCTTTCTTACTGTTCTGACACATATGTCTCAAAGGCGGCGTCCGTTATGGGTGCCGCCTTTTTTGTGGGTACATACATTCATGAGGTTCCAACTCGAGCTAGGGGAGTGATCGTTATGGACAAAACTGCGTTCTTTACCATGCCGAGCGGTCTGTACGTGGTGAGCGCTGCGGCAGACGGGTTGCGCGCCGGCTGCGTCATCAACACTGCGGTGCAGGTGACGTCCATGCCGCCGCGTATTTCGGTTGCCGTGAACAAGGACAATGTCACCTCGGGCGTCATCGCATCGGCCAAAGCGTTCGCGCTGACCGTGATCGATCAGACCGCCGACATGCTCTACATCGGTAACTTTGGGTTCCGCACCAGCAGCGATTATGACAAGTTTGCCAAATACGAGACCCGCGAGACGGCTCTGGGCATGCCCTATGTGCCCGAGCACGCGGCGGCCCTGTTTAGCTGCCGTTTGATCGACACTGTGGATGTGGGCACGCATCTGCTGTTTATTGGCGAGGTCGAGGATGCCGAGCGCCTGAGCGACGAGACGCCGCTGACGTACGACTACTATCACAAGGTGCTAAAGGGCAAGACGCCGCCCAAAGCCTCGTCGTATCAAGGCTAGAAATGTTCTAAAAATACTTGCATTATATTATTGAGAATATATACTAATAAGTAAGTACACCAGCAGTCACGTTCGAGAGGAGAACATCATGGCTGAGGAGAAGAAGACGTATAAGTTTGTGTGCACCGTTTGCGGTTACGAGGTTGAGGTCGACACGCCCGAGCTGCCCGAGGACTACGTGTGCCCGGTCTGCGGCGTCGGCCCCGATGAGTTTGAGCTTGTCGAGGAGTAGCTCGTAGACACACGACTTGCAACAACATATAGCTCTGTCCAAGGGCCCCGGTCGAATTCTCGGCCGGGACCCTTTTGATTTATCTGACGGTTTAAAACGGTCTCACGTGTTACAGATTGAGACGTTATATCTGGACAGTCACGCCATCCCAATTACATTCCCGTTAGCAGCACGATGTCGAGAATCGTCACGATGGCACCGATCCCTACGAGCAGCGCGTTGAGCGGGCGCGAGTTGACGTATTTGCCCATGACGCGGCGTGAGCTGGTGAGCCGTATGAGCACAAAGACCGTAATCGGCAGCTGAAGCGACAGCAGCGCCTGACTCCAGATGAGACCCTCAAAAGGATTCGGGACGACCAAGCACGCCGCCACTGCGCCGACGAAACAAGCCGCCACCCCGATCGAGGAATGTCGGTCGTGGATGTCGTATTCCTCGTCGAACA
>CAUADW010000012.1 GCA_958427895.1 uncultured Collinsella sp. | reverse complement strand
GAGATCGAGCACCAGTACAACGCGTTCGATTGGCAGGTGTCGTGATGGCGTTCGAGACGTTTGCCGTTCACGCGGCCTGCATCCGCGGCGTCGAGGCGATTCACGTCACGGTCGAGGTCTCGCTTGCCGGCGGCGTTCCGGGCATTCAGATGCTCGGCATCCCGAGTATGGAGGTGATGGAGTCACGTGGTCGTATTCGCTGTGCGATGCGCTCCGCCGGGTTCGAGATCCCACGCTCGGGCATTACGGTCAATCTGGCGCCCGGCGATATTCGCAAGACTGGAAGTGGCTTTGATCTGCCCATCGCCATCGCGGTATTGGCGGCCGATGGACAGATTCCCCGTGACAACCTCGATCGCTGCCTTATCGCAGGTGAGCTTGGTCTGGACGGTACGGTGCTTCCCGTCAAGGGCGAGGTGGCGTTTCAGCTATTGGCTCGCGACATGGGGCTGTCTTTTATCGCCGGCAGGTCAGACCAGCATGTGCCACTCGCGGGCGTGGATTGCGGCTTTATCGATCATTTGTCTCAGCTTGCCCATGGCATGGGCGATGCCGCGCGGCACTACTTGGATTCCGAGGGCGTCGAGGCGACCTTTGAGCCCGAGCTCGACTATGCCGACGTACTGGGGCAGGAGGTCGCCAAGCGCGGCATGGCGCTTGCGGCGGCAGGAGAACTCGGCTTGCTCATGATCGGGTCCCCGGGATCGGGCAAGACGATGCTCGCGCGTCGTATGACCGGCATCCTGCCCGAGCTTTCCGTTGAGGATCAACAGGAGGCGCTGTGCATCCATTCGGTTTTGGGCGAGAACATTGATGGCTTGTTGGCGGGGCACCGGCCCTTCCGCAGTCCCCATCACAGTATTTCGACCGCAGGCCTTATCGGCGGTGGGCGCCCGGTGCACCCGGGTGAAATCAGCCTTGCTCATGGCGGCGTGCTATTTTTGGACGAGCTTGCCGAGTTTCCCACGGGTGTGCTGCAGACGCTGCGTCAGCCCATCGAACGCGGCTACGTCAGGATCGTACGCGTCGACGGGGCTTTTTCCTTCCCGTCGCGCTTTCAGCTGCTGGCTGCGAGCAATCCCTGCCCCTGCGGCTTTTTGGGCGATCGCGAGGTACCGTGTCGCTGCTCGGCGGCGATGGTCGAGCGCTATCGGGCAAAGCTGCGCGGTCCTTTGGCCGACCGTATCGACATGATGATCGATGTGACTCGTCCCGACCCTCAGGTGATTATCGAGGGCGCGGAGGGTATGTCGTCGGCCGAGTTACGTGACTACGTTGTGCGCGGTCGCGCTTTTCGCGCCTGGCGCGAGTCCCGTATGGACGATGCGGATGCCGAGGCCGAGGATGACGAGACGCGGTCCATTGACGGCGTCGTTTCGACCTTTGAGCTCGATGATGCTGCCGAGAAATGTGTACTCGGCCTATCCAAACGCACGCATCTCACAGGGCGTGGCATCGTGCGCCTGGTTCGCATTGCGCGCACGATCGCAGATGTCGCCGAGAGCGAGCAGGTGACGCAGGACCACGTGCTCGAGGCGGCGATGTACCAGGGAAGGAGGGACCAATGATGGTCGAGGGGACCTTCGAGCTGCATCCAGGCGATGCGTTGTATCCCGAGACCGTTTTGGAGCTTTCTGATATACCCCAGACGCTTTATGTGCGCGGCAACCCCGAGGTGCTTTCGACGCCCGCGCTCTCCATCATCGGCGCGCGCAAGGCCTCGCCGTATGGTCTTGCCGTGGCAGAGCTTGCGGCAAAGGTGGCGGTTGATGCGGGAGTGACGGTAGTTTCGGGAGGCGCGGTCGGTTGTGACCAGGCCTCGGGTTGGGCTGCGGTCAACGCCGGCGGCAAACACGTCGTGGTGCTGGGGACGGGCGCCGACGTGGTCTACCCGCGTTCGAGCGCGGGGCTTATTACGCGCACGCTCGATACAGGTGGCGCGGTCGTGTCGATCTCTCCGTGGGGCATGGGTCCGCGCAAGTTCGCCTTTCCGCGCCGCAATCGCGTGATCGCGGCCCTGTCGCAAGCCCTCTTTGTATCCGAGGCGGGTATGCCTTCCGGGACGTTTTCTACAGCCGAGGCTGCCATGGATTTGGGGCGCGAACTTCTTGCCGTGCCGGGGTCGATCCTATCGCCCGAGTCGCGTGGCACGAATTACCTCATTGCGAACGGTGCCTGCTGCATCGTCGACGAGGAATCTATCGAGATGGCTATCTCACGCATCTACGGAACCCTGCGCTACTCGCGCCCCGATGCTCCCGGCATTGCCGACCTGGATCCAACGCAGCAGACCGTGATGCATGCGCTTATCGCCTCTCCGCTCAAGGTCGACGACATCGCGGCGCTCGTCTCGCTCGATGCTGTCGGCGTACTCAAACTCTTGGGTTCGCTTGAACTCGAGGGCCTTATCGAGCGCATGATGGATGGAAGGTATGCGCCCTCCAAGTTTGCCCTTCACGCCCAGACACCCTTCGGTCACAATGGAAAACGTGTCAATTAGAAAGGTGTTTGCAGATGCAGTTCGATCAGGTGACGGTTATCGGTGGCGGTCTGGCGGGTTCGGAGTGCGCGATCCAGCTGGCAGACCGCGGGTTTGCCGTAAAGCTGTGCGAGATGCGCCCCCAGGTGAGCTCCCCGGCTCACCATACCGATCATCTGGCAGAGCTCGTTTGCTCCAATTCGTTTAAGTCGACCCGTCCGGATTCCGCGGCTGGTTTGCTGAAGGCCGAGCTTGAGCGCATGGGTTCAGTCCTGCTCGATTGCGCCCATCGCGCGGCTGTTCCCGCCGGCGGTGCCCTGGCGGTCGACCGCGTCAAGTTTTCCGAGCTTGTCGAGGCCGAGGTTGCCGCTCGTCCCAATATCGAGGTCGTGCACGGCGAGGTCACGCAGATTCCCGAGGGTCACGTGGTCATTGCCGCGGGCCCGCTGTGTTCACCGGTGCTGAGCGAAGAGGTCATGAAGCTCGTCGGTGGCGATGCCCTGGCATTCTTTGATGCGGCGGCGCCGATCGTCGATGCCTCCACGCTCGATATGGACGTGCTGTTCTCGCAGTCGCGCTACGAGGAGCAGGGGAGCGGCGACTATCTCAACGCTCCGCTCAATAAGGAGGAGTACGAGGCCTTTATCGAGGCGCTTACCACGGCCGACCGCGTGGTGCTCAAAGACTTTGAGGGCGGCGATCTGTTCCAGGCCTGCCAGCCTGCCGAGGAAGTTGCGCGCACCGGCAAGGACGCCATTCGCTTTGGCGCCATGAAGCCCGTCGGCCTTACCGACCCGCGTACCGGACGTCGCCCCTGGGCGGCGATTCAGCTGCGTGCCGAGAACAAGGAGAAGACCGCCTATAACCTGGTGGGCTTCCAGACCAACTTGACCTTTGGCGAGCAGAAGCGCGTCTTCCATATGGTGCCGGGCCTGGAGAACGCTGAGTTCTTCCGCTACGGTGTCATGCACCGCAATACCTTTGTCGACGCCCCGCATGTGCTCGATGGCACCTTTGCCGTGCCCGGTACCGGTGTGCGCCTGGCCGGTCAGATCACCGGCACCGAGGGGTACATGGAAGCCGTGGCGACAGGTCTGCTCGCGGCGCTCAACACCTATGCCGAGGCTATCTGTGCCGCGGGCGTCGAGTTGCCGCGTGTGGGCGCCCTGGGTGCGCTCGTGGGCTATGCGACCGATCCTGCCACCGTGGGCTATCAGCCCATGCATGTCAACTTTGGCCTGGTGCCGCCACTCGAGGATGGTAAGCGCCGCAGCAAGCGCGACCGCTACCAGGCCTATGCGGACCGTGCGCTCGAGGCCCTCGATGCCTACTTGGCCGCGCGTTCCGACTTGTTTGGAGGCGACCAGTCATAGCCTTTGACCTGTACGACACCGTCGACTCGTTTATCGCCTATATCGCACGCGTCGAGGGACTTTCTCCCAACACGGTGACGGCCTATGGCTCGAGGCTGGAGCGCTTCGCTGCCTGGTGCGAGCGCGAGGATATCGATGCTTTCGCTGCCGACGTGCGCACCATTCGTCGCTATCTTGCCGAGCTTTCGCGTGAGCAGGTGGCTCCCCGAACGCTTGCGGCGCACCTGTCGGCTATTCGATCTCTCTATCGCTGGATGGCTGCCGAGGGGATTGTCGAGGGCGATGCGGTCTCGGCGATCGCGTCGCCCAAGCTGCCGCGTGACCTGCCGGGCGTCCTTACGACCCAGCAGGTCGAGGCGCTGCTCAAGACGCCTGATACCTCAACACCCGCGGGACTGCGCGATGCGGCGATGCTCGAGTTGCTCTATGCCTCGGGTGCCCGCATCTCAGAGCTTGCGGCGCTCAATGTGGAATCCATCTCATGGTCCGAGCGCACGCTGCGCCTGTGGGGCAAGGGAAGCAAGGAGCGCATCGTTCCTCTGTATCGTCGTGCGCTCGATGTGACGCGTCTCTATATTGAAGAGGGGAGGCCGGAGTTGCTCGCTCGGGCAAAGCGCCGCGACCTCGCTACCGGGCCGCATCCGCTGCTTATATCGGCGCGCGGCAATCGCATGAGCGCCGCGATGCTCCGGCGGCGGTTCCATACGCTGGCGACGCTCTCCGGCATTCCGGCCGATATCGCCCCGCATGCGATGCGCCATACCTTTGCGACCGACTTGCTCGAGGGCGGTGCGGACCTGCGCTCGGTTCAAGAGCTGCTAGGTCATGCGAGCCTGTCCACGACGCAGATCTACACGCATCTCACACCCGATCGGCTTAAGCGGGCTGTGGCTCAAGCCCATCCCCGCGGCGAATAGTGGCTGGGACGTCCCGCGCCGCACTCAGGTGTGTGGTTTTGATTGCGGGTTGGCAGGAAGAGGCATTCCTGCTATCATTCATCGGGTTGCTTCACGGCAACATGTTTTTATCACGCACGCGCGGCTACTTCATACCGTGGTGCCCGGGCTTTGGTAGCACATGTCCGGGTTGGTTTTGGAGGATGACCCCGCGCGGAGGCAAACCACAGGAGGTTTAACATGGCTACCAAGATTAATATCCGCACCCTGCTCGAGGCCGGCTGCCACTTCGGTCACCAGACCCGTCGCTGGAACCCCAAGATGAAGCCGTTCATCTTCGGTGAGCGCAACGGCATCTACATCCTCGACCTCAAGCAGACCATCCTCGACGCCGACCAGGCCTACACCTTCGTCAAGAACGTCGCCAAGGGTGGCAACGTGCTGTTCGTCGGCACCAAGAAGCAGGCTCAGGAGGCCGTCAAGAACGCTGCTGAGCGCGCCAACATGCCTTACATCAACCAGCGTTGGCTCGGCGGTATGCTGACCAACTTTGTCACCATCCGCTCCCGCATCAACCGCATGGAGGAGCTCGAGGCCATGGTCGAGGACGGCCGCATGGCTGTTCTGCCCAAGAAGGAGCAGGCTGTTCTCGGCAAGGAGCTCACTAAGCTCCAGACCAACCTCGGTGGCGCCCGCGACATGAAGGGTCTGCCCCAGGCTCTCTTCGTCATCGACACCAAGCGCGAGGAGAACGCCATCAAGGAGGCCCAGCGCCTGAACATCCCCGTCGTCGCCCTGATCGACACCAACTCCGATCCCGACGAGGTCGAGTACGGCATCCCCTGCAACGATGACGCTATCTCCGCTGTCACCCTTATGTGCGAGCTCATGGCTGACGCCTGCCTCGCTGGCTCCGGCAAGGAGCAGGTCTCCGAGGCCGAGATGGCCGCTGAGCCCAAGGCCGAGTAAATCAGTCTTAGTTAATTCTTTTTCATCTCTTTGAAAGGAACCACAATGGCCCAGATTACCGCCGCTATGGTCAAGCAGCTCCGCGAGATGACCGACTCCCCGATGATGGAGTGCAAGAAGGCTCTCGTCGAGGCTGACGGCGACATGGACGCCGCTGTCGACGTTCTGCGTAAGAACGGCCTTGCCAAGGCTGCCAAGAAGGCTGGCCGTGAGACCAACGAGGGCGCTGTCGCCGCGTTCGTCTCCAAGGATGGCAAGACCGGCGCTCTGCTCGAGCTCTCCTGCGAGACCGACTTCGTTGGCTCTAACGCCAAGTTCACCGGCTTTGCTTCCAAGGTCGCTGAGGTTGTCGCTACCACCGAGCCTGCTGACGTCGACGCTCTGCTCGAGAAGCCGATGGGCGAGGAGACCGTTTCCTCCGAGCTCACCGAGATGATTCACATCATGGGCGAGAACATGAAGATCTCCCGCTTCGCTGCCCGCAAGGCTGAGAACGGCGCGCTCGCTTCTTACATCCACATGGGTGGTAAGATCGGCGTCCTCGTCGAGTTCGCCTTCGAGAAGGCTGAGACCGCTCAGGCTGAATCCTTCAAGACCTTCGCTCACGACGTTGCCCTTCAGGTTGCCGCCGTCGCCCCGATCTGCGCTACCCGCGATCAGGTTCCGGCCGAGACCGTCGAGCACGAGAAGCAGATCTACATGGCTCAGGCTGCCGAGTCCGGTAAGCCCGAGGCTATCCAGGAGAAGATGGCTGTCGGCCGTCTGGAGAAGTTCTACAAGCAGTCCGTGCTCACCGAGCAGGAGTTCATCAAGGACAGCTCCCTCACCATCAAGAAGTACGCTGAGCAGGTCTCCAAGGAGCTCGGCGACACCATTACCGTCGTTGCCTTTGACCGTCTGGTCCGTGGCGAGTAAATAAGCTCTTGTAGCTGGTAATGAGCAGGCTGTGGGTTTTACTCACAGCCTGCTTTTTCATGGCTCTTCTTAGAGCCTTTGATAGAATGTTGAGAGTTCAATCTAAAGGAGGATCGCTTTGTCCGACATCCGATATAAACGCGTGCTTCTTAAGCTTTCCGGCGAAGCGCTGATGGGCGACGGCCAATATGGCATCGACCCCAAGGTTACCGACCATCTTGCCAAGCAGGTCAAGGAGCTGCTCGCCGTTGGCCATGAGGTCGGCGTCGTTGTCGGCGGCGGCAATATTTTCCGCGGCATGGCAGGCGCTGCCGGTGGCATGGAGCGTGCTCAGGCCGACTACATGGGCATGCTGGCAACCGTTATGAACGCGCTCGCCCTGCAGGATGCCTTCGAGCATAACGATGTTCCCTGCCGCGTGATGAGCGCTATCCAGATGAACGAGATCTGCGAGCCCTATATTCGCCGTCGCGCCATCAACCACCTTTCCAAGGGCAACGTCGTTATTTTTGCCGCCGGTTCGGGCAATCCGTACTTTACGACCGACACCGCCGCGGCTCTTCGTGCGTGCGAGATCGGCGCCGAGATTCTGATTAAAGCCACCAAGGTTGACGGCATCTACGATAAGGATCCCGTCAAGTGCGCTGATGCCGTCCGTTTTGACAAGATTACCTATCACGAGGTTCTCGTCCGCGGTCTGCAGGTTATGGATTCCACGGCTACGGCACTGTGCCAGGACAACCGTATGCCGATTTTGGTCCTCAACATCGATGGCGAGGACACCGTCAAGCGCGCGCTTTCGGGTGAGCCCGTCGGCACGCTCGTCTATCAGGAGGATTAAGCATGGCAGAGAACATCACCGCCCACATGGACAAGTCGCTCGAGTCCCTCAAGCATAACTTCTCCAAGGTCCGTACCGGCCGCGCCAATGCCAACATTCTGTCCGACATCACCGTCGATTATTACGGTGTTCCCACGCCGGTCACGCAGGTTGCCGCCGTCAAGACCCCCGAGGCCCACATGCTGCTCATCGAGCCGTGGGACAAGGCACTCATCAATGCTATCGTCAAGGCCATCGGCGCTTCCGATCTGGGTATTACCCCCAACTCCGATGGCACCGTCGTTCGTCTTCCGTTCCCGGCTCCCACCGAGGAGCGCCGTCGCGAGCTCGTCAAGGAGTGCCGCGAGTACGCCGAGCAGGCCAAGGTGTCTATCCGTAACATCCGTCGCGACTTCAACAACAAGCTCGAGCGCGATGAGGAGCTCACCGAGGACGATGTCCGTCGCGAGCAGGCCAAGGTCCAGAAGCACACTGATGAGTATGTCGCCAAGGTCGAGGAGCTTCTGAAGGAAAAAGAAGCCGAGGTCATGGAGATCTAAGGTGCAATACGACGAGCATAAACTGGTCGAGTACTTTGCCGACGCCCCTGCGGGCGTCGGTTTTTCCGACCTTGACCTCAATAACATTCCGCACCATATCTCGTGCATCATGGACGGCAACGGTCGTTGGGCCACGTCGCGCGGTCTTGCGCGCACCGAGGGCCACAAGGCGGGTATCGTCTCCCTTCGTGAGATTATTACCGCCTGCGTGCGTCTGGGCGTCGACGTGCTTTCGGCCTATGCGTTTTCTACCGAAAACTGGAACCGCCCGCAGCATGAGGTCAACGTCTTGATGCACCTGTTTGCCAAGACGTTCATCGACGAGCTGCCGCTTCTGAAGCGCGAAAACGTGCGTGTTGTCTTTTTGGGCGACATTTCCGCGCTGCCCAAGAAGACCCGCGACGTTTTTGAACGCGGTCTTGCCGAGTGCGCCCATCACACCGGTATGACGCTGGCGCTTGCCGTCAACTACGGCGCGCGCGCCGAGATTACCCGCGCTGTCCGTCAGATCGCACTCGACGTTGCCGCCGGTAAGATCGATCCTGGCGCAATTGATGACGATATGGTGGCTTCCCACCTCTATACCGCCGGTCTTCCCGATCCTGAGCTTGTGATTCGCACCTCTGGTGAGCTGCGCCTTTCGAACTATCTGCTGTGGCAGGTGGCTTATTCCGAGTTCTACGTCACCGATACCTATTGGCCCGACTTTGATCGTTGGGGCCTTGTCGACGCCATTTTGGCCTATCAGGGCCGTGACCGTAGGTTTGGTGGACTGAGCAAGACCGAGGAGGCTTAATCGTGTCCGATCGTCCCAAGGCAACTGCTCCCAAGACGCCTTCGCGCAAAGCTGTCACTGCTGGCGCGCCTGCGGCGAAGAGCGGCTCCGGTTCGTGGCTGGCGGGCTTTATCACCCGTGCCGCCGCCGGTATCGTCTATGCCGTTGTCTTTATCCTGTGCCTGGTTTTGGGTATTGTGCCCACGGCCATCTTCGTGTCCGTCATGAGCGGTCTGTGCTGCTGCGAGTTCTTCCGCATGACGAGGCTCGGCGGCAAGGTTGCCAACGAGCGCCTTGGTATCGCTGCCGCCGTGCTCTTTCCGCTCTCGGCTCTGGGCGATTCGCTGCTATTGAACGCCCTGCTGTTCGCTTTGATGCTTGCGGTCGGTATCTGGTATGTCTGGTCTCCGCGCACGCGCATCTCTGACGTTGCCGTGACGCTCATGGGCCCGATCTACACTGGCTTTATGCTGTCGGCTATCGTGCTGCTGCGCGATGCCGTGCCCGGTTTTGCCGGCGCCCTGCTTTCGGTGGGCGTTTGTGCGTCCCTTTGGGTCTCCGACTCGTTTGCCTATATCGTGGGCAGCCGTATCGGCAAGCATAAGATGGTTCCCAAGATCTCTCCCAAAAAGAGCTGGGAGGGCTTTGTCGGCGGCATCTTGGGCTCTGTCTTGATCTGGCTCATCCTGTGGGCAACGCACTTCTATAAGCTGAACCTGCCCTATGCACTGTTGTGCGGCGTGGTCGTCTCCATCCTGGGCGTTATCGGCGACCTCATTGAGTCACGCATCAAGCGCGGTGTGGGCGTCAAAGATTCCGGCAATCTCATCCCCGGCCACGGCGGCATGCTCGACCGTAGCGATTCGCTCATCTTTGGCTGCATTACCGCGCAGCTGCTGCTGATGATCGGAGGCGTGCTGTAATGGCTTATCAGACCACCTACGGTCCCGACGGGCGTCTTCGTGTTGCCATTCTGGGCTGTACGGGCTCTATCGGCACTCAGGCGCTCGACGTGTGCCGTCAGCATGCCGATCGCCTGCAGGTGACGGCGCTGTCCGTTAACTCCAGCACCTCCGAGCTCGTTGCCGCTGCCCGTGAGTTCTCGGTTCCGGCGGTTGCCGTGGCGGACGCCTCCCATGGCGCCGACGCCGTGCTGCAGGAACTGCCCGAGGGCACAGAGCTTGGCGTCGGCGCGCAGGCCGTGTGCGAGCTTGCATGCCGCGATGATGTCGACTGCGTGCTCGTGGCCATCGTGGGCGCTGCCGGTCTCGAGGCGAGCCATGCTGCCCTGACCTCGAACAAGCGTCTTGCCCTGGCCAACAAGGAGTCGCTCGTTGTCGGTGGCGACCTGTTGATGCCGTTGGCGCAGCCGGGTCAGCTTCTCCCGGTTGACTCCGAGCATTCTGCCATCTACCAGTGCTATTTGGGCGAGAATCCGCGCGAGGCTCACTGCATTTGGCTTACCTGCTCGGGCGGCCCGTTCTTTGGCCGCACACGTGACGAGCTCGATCGTGTGACGCGCGCCGATGCCCTGGCGCATCCTACGTGGGCTATGGGTGCCAAGATCACGATTGACTCTGCCACCCTCATGAACAAGGGTCTGGAGCGTATCGAGGCCATGCATCTGTTTGGCTGCGATCTCGATTTCATTAACGTGGTCGTGCAGCGCCAGTCTAAGATTCACTCCATGGTCGAGTTTGCCGACGGCTCTGTGATGGCGCATCTCGGTGCCTCCGACATGCGCATTCCCATCCAGTTTGCCTTCTCGTATCCCGAGCGTTGGGATACGCCGGCTCCTCGTATCGATTTCCGCGAGTTGGGGCAGCTTACCTTTGACGCGGCCGATATGGATACCTTCCGCTGCCTTGCGCTGGCCGAACGTGCCGGCAAGACGGGCGGCACCATGCCGTGCGTGCTCAATGCCGCCAACGAGGTCGCCGTCGATGCCTTCCTGCATGATGGCTGCAGCTTTACCGATATCGACCGCATTGTTGAATCCTGCATGGATGCTCACGATGCGCAGACGGTCGATTCGTTTGAACAGCTTCGCGACATCGATGGCTGGGCTCGTGAAAAGGCCGCGCAGGTGCTCGCCGCAACCCGTTCTTAACCCACAAGGATTGCTTTTTCGTTTTATGGATACTGTTCTGAGCATTCTCTCATCGGTCTTTTGGGGCCTGCTGATGCTTTCCGTCCTCGTGTTTTTGCACGAGGGCGGCCACTTTTTGGCGGCGCGTGCCTGTGGCGTCCGGGTGACTGAGTTCTTTTTGGGCCTGCCGTGTCGCTTTGATATTCACCACACGTCGCGTCGCATCGGCACCAAGTTTGGCGTGACGCCGCTGCTACTGGGTGGGTATGCTGCCATCTGTGGCATGGATCCGACCGATGTCTCGTGCGCCGACCGCGTGCTCGCGGCCATCTATCGCCACGGCCGTGTGACGGTGGCCGATCTTGCCGTCGAGCTCGAGCTGTCCGAGGAGGATGTTCTCGAGGCCTGTGCTTTGCTGTTGGGCTGGGGCTCCATCGCTCCCTGGTATGAAGAAGGGGAAAAGCCTTCGCCCAGTTACTATCCCACCAAGTATCAGACTCTGCCGCGTGACGCGGCGGGTTATACCACCTTTGACGGACGTCGGTTCGATCGAGAGCATGCGACTGCCGAGGGCGATGTATGGGAACTGCCGTGCGGCGAGGCTGAATTCCTTGCACGCGAGCGCTCGCACACCTATTTGGGCCAGGGCTTTGTCAAGCGTGCCTTTATGCTGCTTGCGGGCATTATCGTCAATATCCTGACGGGCTTTTTGCTCCTTATGAGCATCTATTCCATCGCAGGTGTCACGGTGCCGGTGGATACCAATGTGATTGGCCAGGTTGACGAAGGCTCGATTGCCGCCGCGGCGGGAATCGAGGGCGGCGACGCAATCCTTTCGGTCGACGGAGTGTCGTGTTCTACCTGGATGGACGTTTACGACGCCATCGGCAAGGCTGCCGGTAAGGACGATATCGCCATCGAGTACGAGCGTGACGGCAAGCAGCATTCGACCACGGTTGCACTCAAAGAGGACGAGCGCCTAGGTGTGTATGCCTCTACGCAGGTGGTCCGTTTAGACCCCATCACGTCGGCTCGTCTGTCCTTCTCCTATGTCGTGCAGACAGCAGAGGGCGTGATGCGCCTGCTCCAGCCGCAGCATACGATGGAGATTCTCGATCAGTCCTCTTCGATCGTGGGTATTAGCGTTATGTCCTCGCAGGCTGCTGCTGCCGGCCCTGCCACGTTCCTTTCGTTTGCCGCCCTCATTTCGTTCTCGCTTGGCTTTATGAACCTGCTGCCCATCCCGCCACTCGATGGCGGCAAGCTGGTCATCGAGATCATTCAAAAGATTGCGGGCCGCGAGCTTCCGCTCAAGGTCCAGACGATTGTGAGCTATGTGGGCATCGCGCTCTTTGCGCTGTTGTTTGTCTATATGCTTCGTTCCGACGTCCTTCGATTTATTCTGTAGGGGAGTGGTTGGATTGTCTTTATCCCATCCTTTGCCTCGCGAGCTGACGCGTCCCGTGCATGTGGGCGGCGTGCAGATCGGTGGCGGCGCGCCGGTGGTGGTCCAGTCCATGACCTGCACCGATACCGCTGATGCCCAGGCAACGCTTGCGCAAGTGCGTGCTTTGGCGCAGGCTGGCTGCGATATCGTGCGCGTGAGCGTGCCCACCGAGGCCGCGCTTGAGGGTTTCCGCACCATCTGTGCCGAGTCTCCGGTGCCTATTGTCGCCGATATCCACTTTAACCATAAGCTCGCCATTGGTGCCGTTGAGGCCGGTGCCGCCAAGCTGCGCATCAATCCCGGCAATATCGGCGATTGGGCCAAGGTCGACGCGGTGATCGATGCTGCGGGCGCCGCGGGCTGTGCGATTCGTATCGGCGTCAATGCCGGTTCGCTTGAGCAGGATATCGCCGAGCGCGACGACCTCACGCAGCCCGAAAAGCTCGTGATGTCGAGCGAGCGTTTCGTCAAGCATTTTGAAGACCGCGGCTTTACGAACATTGTGCTTTCGGCCAAGGCCCATAGCGTGCAAACGACGCTCGATACCTATCGAGCGCTGTCGTGTGAGATTCCCCACGTTCCACTTCACCTGGGCGTAACCGAGGCAGGTACCAAGCTACAGGGCACCATCAAGAGCTCGGTGGGCCTTGGTATCCTGCTGTCTGAGGGTATCGGTGACACCATGCGCGTCTCGCTCACGGCCGATCCGGTTGAGGAGCCGCCGGTTGCCTGGGGCATTTTGCAGTCGCTGGGCCTGCGTCGCCGCGGTCCCGAGATTGTTTCGTGCCCCACGTGTGCCCGCTGTCAGGTTAACCTGATTCCTATCGCCGAGGAAGTAACCGAGCGGCTTAAGAACTATTCCGCGCCGCTTTCGATCGCTGTGATGGGATGTGCCGTTAATGGCCCCGGTGAGGCTTCTGATGCCGACCTGGGCGTTGCTTGCGGACGTGGTCAAGCCCTGCTCTTTTCGCATGGCCAGATCATTGGTAAAGTAGCTGAGGACCAAATTGTCGACGCGCTTATGGCCGAGGTCGACAAGCTTATTGAGGAGAAATAAATGACCCGAGCAATGTATATGTCTAAGCTCTATGCGCCGACGCTCAAAGAGGATCCGGCCGACGCCGAGCTTGCAAGCCATCGCCTGCTGCTTCGTGCCGGCATGATTCGCAAGGAGGCCGCCGGTCTCTATTCCTATCTGCCGCTCGCTTGGCGCTCGATTCGTAAGATCGAGAACATCGTGCGCGACGAGATGGACGCCGCTGGCGCCCAGGAGCTCATGATGCCCATTATGGTCGATGCCGAGCTGTGGCGTGAGTCCGGCCGCATCGACGCCTATGGCAAGGAGCTCGTGCGCTTTGACGACCGTCATGGTCGCGAGTTTGTGCTGGGTCCCACGCACGAGGAGACCGTCACGGCCCTGGTGCGCAACGAGCTGCGCTCGTATAAGCAGCTGCCCGTCAACCTGTACCACATTCAGGACAAGTTCCGCGATGAGTTCCGTCCCCGCTTTGGCCTGATGCGCGGCCGCGAGTTCATCATGAAGGATGCCTACAGCTTCTCTGCCACGCAGGAGAGCCTGCAGGAGGAGTACGACAAGATGAAGCAGGCCTACGCCAACATCTGCGAACGCTGCTACATCAAGGCTCTGCCCGTTGTCGCCGACTCCGGCGAGATCGGCGGCGATACCTCCGTCGAGTACATGGCTCTGGCCGATGCCGGCGAGGCTTCGCTCGTGTATTGCGACGATTGCGGCTTTGCTGCCGATGATGAGGCTGCAAGCACCAAGGTCGTTGTGACCGAGGGCCCCGGCGACGGCACGCTCACCAAGGTCGAGACTCCGGGTATGGGCACCATCGAGGCCGTTGCCAAGTTCTTCGGCTTCCCCGAGAACGGCACGCGCAAGTCGTTGGCGCTCATCGACGCCGAGGGCAAGCCGGTTGTGGCCATTGTCCCGGGCGACCACGAGCTCAATGACTGCAAGGCCGAGCATGTTTTTGGCAAGGGCTATCGTATGATGACCGACGAGGAGCTCCAGGCGAACGGACTGCACAAGGGCTTTATCGGACCGGTCAACCTGCCCGAGGGCATCCGCCTGGTGTGCGATGAGAGTCTGCGTGAGTCCAAGCAGTGGGCCTGCGGTGCCAACGAGGTCGATTATCACTTTACCGGTGCCTGCCCCGAGCGCGACTTTACCGTCGACGAGTGGGCCGACCTGGTCACCGTCGTCGCCGGCGATCCCTGCCCTCACTGCGGCAAGCCGCTCTCTGCTGCTCGCGGCATCGAGGTTTCCCAGGTCTTCCAGCTGGGCACCAAGTACTCCGAGGCCATGGGTGCCACCTTTATGGACGAGGACGGCAAGGAGAAGCCGCTTATCATGGGTTGCTACGGCGTGGGCGTGTCTCGCTCGCTCGCTGCCGTCGTGGAGCAGCACAACGACGAGCACGGCATTGTCTGGCCGGTCTCCGTTGCCCCGTACGAGGTTGCGGTGATTCCGCTCGACCCCAAGAAGGAGGAGTGCGCTTCCGTCTGCGAGCAGATCGTTGATGGCCTGTGCGCCGAGGGTATCGAGGTTGTCGTCGACGATCGCGATGAGCGTCCCGGCTTTAAGTTTGCCGACAACGACCTTATGGGCTTCCCGTATCAGGTGGTACTCGGTAAGCGTGGCCTTAAGAACGGCACCGTCGAGCTCAAGGACCGTGCCACGGGCGAGCGCGAGGATGTGGCGATCGACGAGGTCGTCGCCAAGGTCGCCGAGCTTGTGAAGGCGGCCCGTCGCTAATCTACGATTTCGCATGTAGTTCGATATACGGGACGGTCCCGCATTTCTCCAGATCGGGGAGATGCGGGACCGTCCTTTTATCTTGTCGTCGTGCTCAATCGCTAAAAGGAAAACCCCACAGCCCATATGAGCTGCAGGGTTTTTCCTTTGTGCCTCCGATGCGAAATGAATCGCTCAGATATTACTGATAATCGACGACGTCGATCCAGTTCTTAAGGAACTCATCGTTCACGTTGCGCTTACGAGCGAGCTCGGAAGCGGCGACGATGCTCGTCCACTGACGCACGACCTGCATGGGCATGTCGGCGCGGTCGCAGTAGAGCTCCAGGTAGGCCTCGGCCTGATCCTTGCTGTTGAGGGCAAAGAGCAGGTAGGTGGTGGCAACGTCGGCAGCAGGGGAGCCCTGGGTGGCGTGTGCCCAGTCGCAGACGTACAGCTGGCCGTCGTCACCGACGATGACGTTGGAGGGGTTGAAGTCGCCGTGGCAGACCTTGAACTCCTTGGTCATGCCGTCCAGACGCTCCTGAAGGTTGTAGCGCGTGGTGGCATTGAGCTGATCGAGGCTGTCGATCATGCGGGCGAACTTGTCGCGCTGACGGTTGAGCAGCGGGGAGGTGTAGCCGTGGATCTCGATCTGGAGGTCGACGAACATCTCGAGGTACTCACCAAAGCGCTGGGGCTCGGCAGTCATCTTGTCGGCAAGGGTGGTGCCCGGAACCTTCTCGGTCACGAGCGCCCAGCCGTTGGCGTTCTCGAGCTGGGAAACCTCGAGAGCCTTGGGGCTGCGGATGCCGCACTCATTGATGCGGGCAAGATTCAAAGCCTCGTTGAACACGTCGGAGACGGGCTTGGTCTCGTTAAAGACCTTGACGATCTTGTCGCCCAGGTCGTAAACGACCTTGTTGCCACGGCGGACGAGCTCGGTCTTGGAATCGGGTAGCAGCATGGTTGCATCCTTTCAACGATGCGATAGAAGCGACGGCGGGGGTGTGTGAAACACCCGTGCACCCCCGCCGTTAAAAACCGTGCTAAAACTAGCAGACGGCGTAGTCCTGGGGCTCGCGGCCGTAGTAGGCGTCCAGGTAGAGCTCCTTGATCTCGCTCATGAGCGGGTAGCGCGGGTTAGCGCCGGTGCACTGGTCGTTGAATGCCTGCTCGGTCATCTCGTCGAGGGTGTCGAGGAAGTACTGCTCGTCGACACCGTAGTCGGCGATGGTCTTCTTGACGCCGATGAAGTCCTTGAGCTCCTCGAGCTTCGTGATGAAGTTCTCGAAGACCTCCTTGTCGTCCTTGCCCTCGATGCCGCAGTACTTGGCCATCTCGGCGTAGTTGTGCAGCGCGTTGGGGTAAGGATACTGGGAGAAGGTACCCATCTTGACAGGAGCCTCGGCGGCGTTGTAGCGCATGACGCGGGTCAGGATGACGGCGTTGGCGAGGCCGTGGGGCAGGTGATGGAAGGCGCCGAGCTTGTGGGCCATGGAGTGGTTGAGGCCCAGGAAGGCGTTGGCGAAGGCCATACCGGCCATGCAGGAGGCGTTGTGCATCTCCTCGCGGGCGTGCGGGTCCTTGGCACCGTTCGTGAAGCTGGAGGGCAGGTTCTCAAACACGAGCTTGGCAGCGCGTTCGGAGAGGCCCTTGGTGTAGTCGGAAGCCATGATGGAGACGTAGGACTCGATGGCGTGGGTCATGACGTCGATGCCGGAGGCAGCGGTCAGGCCGCGCGGGGCGGTCATGCAGTTGTCGGCGTCGACGATAGCCATGTTGGGGAGCAGCGCGTAGTCGGCGAGCGGCCACTTGATGCCGGTCTCCTTGTCGGTGATGATGGCGAACGGCGTGCACTCGGAGCCGGTACCCGAAGAGGTCGGGACGGCGACGAAGTAGGCCTTCTTGCCCATCTCGGGGAAGGTGAAGATACGCTTGCGGATGTCCATGAAGTCCATGGCCATGTCCTCAAACTTGCACTCGGGGTGCTCGTACATCATCCACATGATCTTGCCGGCGTCCATAGCGGAGCCGCCGCCGACGGCGATGATGACGTCAGGCTCAAAGAGAGCCATCTGCTTGGCGCCGCGACGTGCGCACTGCAGCGACGGATCGGGCTCGACGTCGTAGAAGCAGTCGTGGGCGATGCCCATCTCGTCGAGCTTGGCCTCGATGGCGCGGGTGTTGCCATTCTTGAAGAGGAACTGGTCGGTGACGATGAAGGCGCGCTTCTTGCCCATGACGTTGCCCAGCTCGTCGAGGGCGACGGGCGTGGAACCCTTCTTGAAGTAGACCTTCTCGGGAGCGCGGAACCACAGCATGTTCTCACGGCGCTCGGCTACAGTCTTAACGTTGATCAAGTGCTTCACCCCAACGTTCTCGGAGACGGAGTTGCCGCCCCAGGAGCCGCAGCCCAGGGTCAGAGACGGCTTCATGCCAAAGTTGTACAGGTCACCGATGCCGCCGTGCGAAGACGGGGTGTTGATGACGATACGGCAGGCCTTCATGACGTGCTCGAACAGGCTGATCTTCTCGGCCTGGGCGGGGTGCACGTACAGAGAGGCGGTGTGGCCCGGGCCACCGGCGAGCACCAGGTGCTCGGCCTTGTCGACGGCCTCCTGGAAGTCCTTGGCGTGGTACATGGCCAGGACCGGGGAGAGCTTCTCGTGGGAGAACTCCTCCTTGGCGGGGTCGGTGGAGGTGACCTCGGCAATCAGGATCTTGGTCTTGGCGGGAACCTCGATGCCGGCGAGCTCGGCGATCTTGGCGGCAGCCATGCCGGGGATGCGGTGGTCGAGAGCGCCGTTCTTGAACATGGCGGCACGCAGGGCCTCCATCTCGGCACCCTGCTTGACGAAGTAGCAGCCGCGCTTCTGGAACTCGGCCTTAACCTGGTCATAGATGGTGTCGATGACGGTCACGGACTGCTCGGAAGCGCAGATCATGCCGTTGTCGAAGGTCTTGGAGTGGATGATGGAGTTGACGGCGAGCAGCACGTCGGCGGTGTCGTCGATGACGACCGGGGTGTTACCGGCGCCAACGCCCAGGGCGGGCTTGCCCGAGGAGTAAGCGGCCTTGACCATGCCCGGGCCACCGGTGGCGAGGATGATGTCGACGTCGCGCATGACCATGTTGGTCAGCTCGATGGAGGGGACATCGACCCAGCCGATGATGCCCTCGGGGGCGCCGGCCTTGACGGCGGCGTCAAGCACGAGCTTGGCGGCGGCGATGGTGCACTTGGCGGCAGCCGGGTGCGGGGAGATGATGATGGCGTTGCGGGTCTTCAGGCAGATCAGCGTCTTGAAGATCGCGGTGGAGGTGGGGTTGGTCGTCGGGATGACGGCGCCCACGATGCCGATGGGCTCGGCGATCTTGGTGATGCCGTAAGCCTCGTCGCGCTCCAGGACACCACAGGTCTTGGTGTTCTTGTAAGCGTTGTAGATGTACTCTGCGGCGTAGTGGTTCTTGATGACCTTGTCCTCAAGAACGCCGCGGCCGGTCTCCTCGATGGCCATCTTCGCCAACGGGATACGAGCCTTGTTGGCGGCCATGGCGGCCTCATAGAAGATCTTGTCGACCTGCTCCTGCGTGTACGTAGCAAAAAGCGCCTGGGCCTCTCGCATCTGAGCGAGCTTAGCCTCAAGCGCCTCTACGTTGTCCACAATTGCGGGAGTAGTGTTTTCCGGTGACTTTTTCACCATTTGTGTCTCCTTGCGATCGGAGATTTACCCTACGCCTTGCATGATAGCAAGAAATTATTCGGCGAACGGTAAGATTCCCGTAAAAGGCACACTAAAACGCTTCAATAAAATGAACCGCTTTAACTAAAACTATCTGTCTGCTGCATCGCCCCGCTCATTGGGGACAGACTTACATGAGTGCTTTCACTCATTTGGGACAGACATCGATTTGCCATGTTGCCGTTCTGGGCCTGTTTTTGCCGCTCATTGGATATAAATAGGTCACAGGCTCAGCATTTCGCGTTCCTTCTCTCCTTTTAGGTGTTGCCTGTTCAGTTTTTGAAAGGAGAGATTATGCCTCGATGTGCCCGCGCCGTTTCGCTCACCAGTTATTACCACGTCTTTGACCGTGGTAACTCTAAACAGATTATTTTTGAAGATGACTCTGACCGATATCGTTTCTTATCGGACATCTCGGACAGGTTCGCGCACCATGAAGTGGCGGTTTTGGCTTGGTGCCTTATGGACAACCACTTTCATTTGATGGTTGATGATCCGTTCGACAATCTTTCAAAGGCGATGCAGTGCGCATTGACGGCATATGCTAAGTATTTCAATGGGAAAACGGGGAGAACGGGGCATCTCTTTGATAATCGCTATTCGCGGGTCGCTGTTGAGTCGGACACGCAAGCGGTGCAACTGCTCGACTATATCCATCTCAATCCCGTGAAAGGTGCGCTCGACTCACTCGAGGCGTACCGCTGGTCAAGCTACAAGGCATATGAGCTGGGCTATGATCCCTTTGACATCTGTGATGCGGCCCCTATGCTCGATATTGTCGGAGGCTCCCGTTGCTATTGCGAGCATCTCAAGGAAGTTGCCGAGCGCATCTGGTCAGTGGAGGTTCTTCCACGCCGGCGGATCCCCAATGAGGAGGTCCTTTCCATTGCGCGCGAAGTGCTTCCGAGCATAGATCCTGCGATGCTCAAGGCCCTGCCACGCCCCGATCGCGATGCCTGTCTGCTGAGGCTCAGGCGGGCGCATCTCACGGTCAAGCAAATTGCCCGTATCACCGGCATCGGCGCCACAAGCGTAACCAAGGCCACCGCGGGCTGGAACGAGGCGGCGTGAGGTACGTACTGGTGGCGATCGAAGCGCCGTGAGTTCGTCGATGCACTGTGAGCTTTGGAAAGCACTCATCTAAGTCTGTCCCCAATGCGTGAAAACACTCATGTAAGTCTGTCCCCAATGAGTGCAAAAAGGCGCCCTCCGTAGGGGAGGGCGCCTTTGGTAAGTTCTATATGAACGCGAGGTCTTTGACCCGGAGAGTCCGAGGTACTTGTTGGTAAGACCTTATTTAGGAGCGCGCAACCTTGCCAGACTTGAGGCAGGTGGAGCAAACGTTCATCTTGCGACGGTGACCATCGACGACGACGTAGACGCGCTGGATGTTGGGGCGGAACTTACGGTTGGTGACGCGGTGAGAGTGGCTGATGGAGCGACCGGCAACGGGGTGCTTACCGCAAACTTCGCAAACTTTGGACATAACTGACCCTCCTTGGGCGACAAACGAACATGTCGCGTTAACAAACAAGCCTGAACTATAGCACAGAAGTCGCTCCCTGTGCGCAATCTACACAGAGATATTCCTCTTTTGGCGATAGTGCCCACGCCACGGCCCTGGACGTAGATCCGATTTGCGTGCAGCAGAGGGGATTATGCCAGCTCGTGCGTGCGTTTTCAAGCTCGTCCCACAAATATATATAGGTTTATTGGGCTTTGGGCTCCGTTTACGGATTGCTCTGTATTTATGCTCGCAATTAAGCTCGAGGTTGGCTACACTATCCCTTGACCATTAAAGGGGTACGAGATACCCACATGGAATTACATAGCTGCCAAAGAGCAGCCCTTCCTGTGGGTGTCTGGTCCGCTTTAAGCGGTCGGGCATCTATTTTTTTGACTGTGTCAGCAGTCAAGACATGTGAGGAAGGAGATCGATGGGCACGACTTCCCCCAAGGCGGTCATCATGGACGAGACCGCCGTCAATCGAGCGATGACCCGCATCGCGCACGAGATTCTCGAGCGCAACGAGGGCTGTGAAGACCTCGCTCTGGTCGGCATCGTCACGCGCGGCGACCTTCTGGCAAAGAAGCTCGCCGAGGAGATCAAGGAGATCGAGGGCGTCGAAGTTCCGCTCGGCAGCCTGGACATCAGCTTCTACCGCGATGACTATGCGACCAATTTCGCTCCCGCGATCCACGCCACCAACATTCCCTTTAGCGTCGACGGCAAGCGCGTCGTGCTGGTGGACGACATCCTGTATACGGGCCGTACCATCCGCGCCGCTCTCGACGCCGTCATGGACCTGGGCCGTCCGAGTCGCATTGAGTTGGCAGTCCTCGTTGACCGCGGCCACCGCGAGCTCCCCATCTCGCCGGACTTTGTCGGCAAGAACGTTCCCTCGTCGCATGAGGAGAACGTGCATCTATATATGAAGGAAGTCGACGGCCACACCGCCGTCGAGATCAACGACGTCGCGCCGGGCTCCCACGTGGGTTCTGCGCCGCTGGGAGGTGAGTAGTACCGTGGCGTTCAACCATAAGCACCTGATTGACATTACCGAGTACTCCGAAGAGGACATCAAGCTCATCCTCGAGACCGCCAAGGCGTTCTCCGAGGTCAACGAGCGTGCGATCAAGAAGGTCCCCACGCTCAAGGGCAAGACCATCGTCAACATGTTCAACGAGCCCTCGACGCGCACCCGCAGCTCCTTCGAGCTCGCCGAGAAGCGTCTTTCGGCCGATAGCCTTAACTTTGGCGGCTCCTCGACTTCCACGGTCAAGGGTGAGAGCCTCGTCGACACCGTCGAGACCCTCAACGCCTACAAGATCGACTGCATCGTCGTGCGCGATAAGCACGCCGGTGCTCCCTACATCGTCACGCAGAACTCGCCCGCGAGCGTCATCTGCGCCGGTGACGGCAAGCACAACCACCCCACGCAGGCTCTGCTCGACCTGTATACCATCTGGGAGCACAAGGGTGACTTCCACGGTCTGAAGGTCGCCGTCGTCGGCGACATCTCCCACTCCCGCGTTTGCGGCTCGCTGATCCCCGCGTTGAAGATCATGGGCTGCGAGACCTACGCCGTCGCCCCCGGCACGCTGCTGCCGCCGGCGCCCGAGGTTCTGGGCTGCGACCACGTGACGAGCGACCTCGATTCCGTCCTGCCCGAGCTGGACGTCGTTTACATGCTGCGTGTACAGCAGGAGCGCCTCGAGGGTGCCCCGTTCCCGACCATTCGCGAGTACCACAAGCTCTTCGGCCTTACCAAGGATCGTGAGAAGCTCATGAAGCCCGACGCGATCATCTGCCACCCGGGCCCCATCAACCGCGGCGTCGAGTTCGACTCCTATATGGCCGACCACCCGCAACGCTCCGTCATCCTGGAGCAGGTCTACGCCGGTATCTGCGTGCGTATGGCTATCCTGTATCTGCTGCTTGGAGGTGCCGATAATGGCCTTGCTTCTTAAGAATGCCCACGTCGTCGACCCGTCCGTCGAGCTTGACGGTGTCGTTGACGTCCTGATTGACGGCGACAAGATCGCCGAGGTCGGCGAGAATCTCGCCGTCGAGGGAGCCGAGGTTCGCGACCTTTCCGGCAAGTACCTCGTCCCCGGCCTGGTGGATATGCACGTTCACCTTCGCGAGCCCGGCTACGAGGTCAAAGAGGACATCGAGAGCGGCACCCGCGCAGCTGCAAAGGGCGGCTTTACTGGCGTGTGCTCCATGCCCAACACCGATCCCGTTACCGATAACGGTACCGTCGTGGAGTTCGTTAAGTCCCGTGCTGCCGAGGTCGGTCACTGCCGCGTCTATCCGTCGGGCGCTATGACCCGCGGTCTTAAGGGCGAGGCCATGTCCGAGATGGGCGATATGGTCGCCCACGGCGCCGTCGCCTTCACCGACGACGGTCGCGGCGTGCAGGGCGCGGGTATGCTCCGTCGTTGCATGGACTACGGCAAGATGTTCGGCAAGGTCTTTATGAGCCACTGCCAGGACGAGGACCTGGTCGGCCATGGCCAGATCAACGAGGGCAAGGTCTCGACCCGTCTGGCTCTCGAGGGCTGGCCGGCTGCCGGCGAGGAGCTCCAGATCGCTCGCGACATCGAGATCGCCAAGCTGACCGGTGCCAAGCTGCACATCCAGCACATCTCCACCGCCCATGGCCTGGAGATCGTGCGTGCCGGTAAGGCCGCTGGCGTTCAGGTCACCTGCGAGGCCACCCCGCACCACATGTTCCTGACCGAGAACGACCTGGACGAGACCTACAACACCTCGCTCAAGGTCAATCCGCCGCTGCGTACCGAGGAGGATGCCGAGGCCATCCGTCAGGGCGTCATCGACGGCACCGTCGACGTTATCGTCACCGATCACGCTCCTCACACCCCGTGGGAGAAGGCCCGTGAGTTCGAGCTTGCGCCCTTTGGTATGATCGGCCTCGAGACCTCGCTGTCGCTCGTACTCACCGAGCTGGTCAACACGGGCAAGATGAGCATGGGCCGCATGGTCGAGCTCATGGCCATCAAGCCGCGTGAGATCCTGGGTCTCGACCAGGTTCAGGTCAAGGCGGGCTCCGTTGCCGACCTGACCGTGTTCGACCCCTCCGCAACCTGGACGGTTGGCGAGGACGGTTACGAGTCGCGCGCCGAGAACTCCGGTTTTGCCGGCCGCACGCTCACCGGTCGTGCCACCGATGTGTTTGTCGGCGGTAAGCAGACGCTTGCCGACGGCTGCATCTGCTAGCATAGCCTTATCGCTTTTGTGCGCGGCGCCCTTGCGGTGCCGCGCTTTCTATTAGTTTGGACCATGCAACCGCATGGGGGATTGGAGCGTCTATGCCCACACCTTCCACTGCACGCATGCACGACTTCGAGGTCGTCTCGAACCGGGAGATTGCCGACGGCATCTTCTCGCTCGTCATCTCGGCCCCCAAGCTTGCAAGTGCGCTCAAGCCCGGTCAGTTTGTGAACATCACCGTACCCGGCGATGCGTCCTCGCTGCTTCGCGTGCCCCTGAGCTACTACCGCGCCGACGCCGAGGCTGGCACCGTCGAGCTGTGGTACGCCGTCGTGGGCGACGATACCCGTCGTTTGTCCCAGATGGGCCCTGGCTCCACCTCTAACCTGCTGGGCCCCGGTGGCCGTGGCTGGATGGTACCCGAGGGCACCAGGAAGGCCCTGCTCGTCGCCGGTGGCATCGGTGTTCCGCCCGTGCTGTGCCTTGCCGACAAGCTTGCCGAGCAGGGTGTAGCCGTCGACGTGTGCCTGGGCTTTGGCACCGCGTCCAAGGCCGTGGGCGTCGATGAGTTCCGCGCGCTGGGCGCCACGGTCAACGTTTGCACCGATGATGGCACGCTGGGCACGCACGGTTTTTGCACCGACCCGGCAGCCGAGCTGCTCGGCGAGGGCGGCTACGACTATGTGGCCAGCTGCGGCCCCGCCGTCATGATGAAGAAGGTCGCCGCCGCTGCCGCCGAGGCCGGCGCGTACTGCGAGGTGTCGCTCGAGCGCATGATGAGCTGTGGCTTTGGCGCCTGCAACACCTGCAATGTCGAGACGGTCGACGGTATGAAGGGTGCTTGCATGTGCGGCCCCGTGTTCGATGCTTCCAAGGTGGTGGTCTTCTAGTGGGTACCGTGAACATGGCCGTCGATTTCGGCGGCGTCAAGATGCAGAACCCCATCAACACCGCAGCCGGTACCTTTGGCTACGGTTGGCAGTTCCAGAACTTCTTTGATGTTTCCCAGCTGGGCGCCATCACCACCAAGGGTTGCGCAGCTGAGCCCTGGCCCGGCAATCCCGCGCCCCGCATGGCTGAGATTCCCGGCGGTATGATCAACTCCGTGGGCCTTCAGAACCCCGGCGTGGCTGCCTTTGCCCGCGAGTCCGGTCCGTGGCTCGAACAGCTGTCCAAGGACGGCTGCCAGGTCATCTGTCAGGTTGCCGGCCACTCCATTGACGAGTTTGTCCGCGCACTCGAGATGTATGTCGAGCTGTGCCCCTGGGCTGCCGGCTACGAGATCAACGTGAGCTGCCCTAATATCGCCGCCGGCGGTGCCGCCATGGGCTCTACGCCCGAGGGCGCCTCATCCGTTATGGCTGCCTGCCGCAAGGTGACCGATAAGCCGCTGTTCGTGAAGATGGCGCCGGTCAACGTCGCCGAGATTGCCAAGGCCCTCGAGGCTGCCGGCGCCGACGGCCTTTCGGTCATCAACTCCATTCAGGGCATGGCCATCGACGTCCATACCCGCAAGTCCCGCGTGGCAAAGCCCAAGGGCGGCCTTTCGGGCCCGCTGTGCCACCACATCGCCGTGCGCATGGTCTGGGAGGTTGCCCAGGCCGTCGATATCCCCATCAACGGCGTCGGCGGTGTCATGACCGGCGAGGATGCGGCCGAGTTTATCCTGGCCGGCGCCACCTGCGTGTCGGTCGGCATGGCCAACTTCGTCGATCCGTGCGCTTCGCTCAAGATTGCGCACGAGCTCGAGGCCTGGGCCGAGTCCCAGGGTGTAAAGGACATCAACGAGCTGGTAGGTGCTTTCGAATGCTAGAGACCGATGCTCGCGACCGTGTTATCGTCGCCCTCGACTGCGATCGTGAGCGTGCGCTCGAGCTCGCCCACGAGCTTTCGGGCCATGCCGCCTGGCTTAAGGTTGGTATGACGCTCTATTACGCTGAGGGCCCCGAGATCGTCAAGACCTTTAAGGACCTGGGCTTTAAGGTCTTCCTTGACCTTAAGTTCCATGATATTCCGCATCAGGTTCGCGGTGCCGCCCGCTCGGCCTCGCTTGCCGGTGCCGACCTGCTTTCGGTCCACGGCTTGGGTTCGGGCGCCATGCTCGCTGCCTGCCGCGAGGGTGCCGAGGAGGCGCGCGAGGACCGCGCCAAGCTCGTCGCCATCACCGTGCTCACGAGCATGAATCAGGATGCCTTGAGCGAGATCGGCGTCGAGTCGCCCGTGGCCGAGGAGGCCGCCCGCCTGGCAAAGCTCGCTCAGGCCAACGGCATCGATGGCATCGTGTGCTCGCCGATGGAGGCTTACGACATGCGTGAACTGCTGGGTCCTGATGCTCTGATCGTGACTCCGGGTGTGCGTCCGGTGGGTGCCGCCCTTGGCGACCAGTCCCGCGTGGCGACGCCTTCCCAGGCTATCGAGCGTGGCGCAAGCCACATTGTGGTGGGCCGTCCCATCACCGGCGCCGACGATCCGGTTGCCGCCTTTGACGCCATCGTCGCCGAGCTGGTCGAAAACGTCGCCTAAAAGATTCCCCTAAGTCACCACTTTTGGGTCTCATTAGCACAAAATAGCCCCTGTGCCTGCGTAAACTTTCCCATCCTTTGTGTGGAATCGCAGGTCAGGGGCTTAACTTTGGGCGCAGTATATTGCACTTTTTGCGGGTATCGTCTAACCTATGGAGCCGCGATTGGGCATTTTGTACGTTCTACGTGCTAAAATGCCAATTATTGAATCAGATATAACCCAACTATTTGGAGGTACGAATGGCACTCCCTCAGCTTACCGATGAGCAGCGTAAGCAGGCTCTTGAGAAGGCTGCTGCCGCACGTCACGCCCGCGCTGAGCTTCGCGAGCAGATCAAGAAGGGCGAGAAGTCCCTCGAGTCCGTGCTCAACTCCGATGACCCCATCGCTTCCCGCATGAAGGTTTCCACCCTCATCGAGTCTCTTCCTGGTTATGGCAAGGCCAAGGCCGCCAAGATCATGGAGGAGCTTGGTATCTCCGCTACCCGTCGCGTCCAGGGCCTCGGCGTCCGTCAGCGCGAGCAGCTCCTCGAGCAGCTGACCAAATAAGTGAGCGCTCAGGATTCCAAGCTCTTTGTGATTTCTGGACCGTCAGGCGCAGGGAAGGGTACGCTCGTCACTCGTGTGCGCGAGCGCCGCTCGAACCTGGGCCTGACGGTTTCGGCTACCACGCGAGCACCACGCAAAGGTGAGGTCGACGGCGTCAACTACTTTTTTCTGACGCGCGAGGAGTTCGACCGCCGCGTGGCAAACGGTGAGTTTGTTGAGTGGGCCGAGGTCCACGGTAACTGCTACGGCACGTTGGTGAGCGAGGTCACATCCAAGCTCGCCTCTGGCGCATCTCTGATTTTGGAGATCGATGTCCAGGGCGCCCTGCAGGTGAAGGAGCGTTTCCCCGAGGCCGTGCTGATCTTTATCAAGCCGCCTTCGCTTGAGGTGCTCCGCGAGCGTCTAGTCGGTCGCGGTACCGAGACGCCCGAGACGATTGAGCTGCGTATGGCAAACGCCGCCGATGAGCTTGCCCTTGCCGACCGCTACGACGACGTCGTGGTAAATGACGATCTCGACCGCGCGACCGATGAGCTCGTTCGCGTTCTCGATATGCATGAAAGGATCTGAGGTCCGTGTCCGTTGTAAAGCCTTGCATTGACGATCTTCTGGAGAAGACCGATCACAACCGCTTCCTGCTCGCTTCGCTTGCCTCCAAGCGCGCCTGCGACATCAATAGCATGCTGCGTGGCCAGCACAACCGCGTGCTTGCCGTCCAGGATGTCGATGACATCACCATCGGGCTTTCCGGTGCCGACACCATCTCGATGGCTATGGACGAGATTGTCGACGGCGACATCTCTTACGACGAGGCCCGTTACGAGAAGGCGCTCGGCCACAAGGTTGCTGAAGCCTAAATGGCGGCTCGCGTCTGCCTGGTCCACTATCACGAGGTTGGACTGAAGGGTAAGAACCGCGCACATTTTGAGCATATCCTCATGGACAACATCAAGGCGGCCTTGGCCGCCTTTTCCGTGAATGCCGTGTCTCGAATTTCCGGTTATATCCTCGTGACCTTCAACGAGCATCAGGCCGACGAGGCGGCGCGTGTCATTCGCACCGTTCCCGGCGTTGCTCGCGTGTCTTTGGCGTATCACACCAATCGCGACCCTCAGGAGTACTGTGCCGCCGCCGTGAAGGCGCTGCGCGAGTTTGGTTCCTTCGATTCGTTTAAGGTGCACGCCAAGCGCTCCAATACCGACTATGAGCTCACCTCGATTGACATCAACCGTCAGGTGGGCGAGGTGTTGTGTGAGGCCTTCCCCGATAAAAAGGTTCAAATGCACGACCCCGATGCGATGGTGCACGTACTGGTGGTCCAGGGTAGCGTTTATGTGTACGCGCGCTCCGAGCGCGGCGTGGGCGGTCTGCCGGTGGGATCTGCCGGCAAGGTCGTGACGCTGCTGTCGTCGGGCATCGATTCTCCGGTAGCGACCTGGATGCTCGCGCGTCGCGGCGCGGTGTGCGTGCCGGTACATTTCTCCGGTCGTCCGCAGACGCCCGACACGAGCGAGTATTTGGTGCAGGACATCATCCGTGCGCTTGAGCCGGGTGTCCAGATCGGCCGCCTGTACGTGGTGCCGTTTGGCGACTGCCAGCGTGAGATTTCGGTCACCTGTCCCAGCAACCTGCGCGTGATCATGTATCGCCGCATTATGTATTCGGTTGCCGAGCGCATTGCACACATCGAGGGCGCCAAGGCCATCGTGACGGGCGAATCGCTTGGACAGGTTGCCTCCCAAACGCTTGAGAATATCATGGCCGTCAACGAGGCCGTGAAGATCCCCGTGTTCCGTCCTCTCATCGGTTCGGACAAGCAGGAGATCATTGCGCGTGCCGAGGAGATCGGTACGTTCGTTATCTCGACTGAGGCCGCTCCCGACTGCTGCACGCTGTTTATGCCGCGTCGTCCCGAGACGCACGCTAAACTCGATGCCGTGCATGAGGCCTGGGAGTTGTTCGATCACGAGGAGATGATCGAGCGCCTACTCAAGCAGACCGAGTACATCGACTTCGAAAGCAACACGTATAAGGCCCCTAAGACCTTAAAACGCAAACATTCGGAGCTTGCTCCGCGTGAGATTTACCAAGATCACGAGTAAACTTGTGCATAGACCGACGATGCTCTTGCATCGTCGGTCTTTTGCTATCTGGGCATTTTGCGGCTAAGTGTTCATTTGCTGACGTGTGCCTGAATAAATGGACAGATTTGTGCAAGGTTTTGGTCAGCTTTTGGTTTGACCGCGAAAACCGGTTTTGGGGCGTGGCTGTTGCGGAACTCCTTTCCTGACACGATGTTGTTGGGAGGTTTTGCTATGTCGCAGCGCGAACAACACGAACGGGTCAAACGGATGGACCGCTTGGCGGACAAGCTGCTCGGTCATAAGGCAGTGGTGATGGCGATACTGGTCGTCATTGCGATGGCGAGTGGACTGGCGATGGCGAACCTTAGCGGCGGTGCCGGCGGCGTGTCGTTTGAGCACACTGATGATTTGGGCTCGTTGGTGGAGCCGGGATCCGGCGATGCCTCGAGCGGAAAGATATCCGAAGGCTCTTCGCCTAAGGCGTCTGCCGCGGCAGAGGTCTATGTCGATGTTGATGGCGCCGTTGTGTCGCCCGGTGTATATCGCCTCAAGGACGGCGCGCGGGTGGCTCAGGCGATTGATGCCGCCGGCGGGCTGGCGCCCGAGGCGGACGTTACGGGGCTCAATCGGGCATCCAAGGTCGTCGATGGACAGAAGATTCACGTTCCAACGGTAGGGGAGCAGCAGGCGTCCATTGCGGAAGCCGATGTTGATGGTGGGGCTTCCGCGTCATCGGGCGTGAGTGGCGCAACAGGTCTAGTAAACATCAATACGGCAAGCGCGGCAGAGTTGCAGACGCTCTCGGGCATCGGTCCCTCCATGGCCCAGTCGATTATCGATGAACGGACAAAGAACGGTGCTTTTGCCTCGGTTGACGATCTGATGCGTGTGTCGGGAATCGGCGAGAAGAAGCTTGCCAAAATCAAAGATTGCATCTGCGTATGAGTGCGACCGAGCGCGAGCGTGTGATGCCTCCGCGGCCCCTGCTTCCGTGGACGATGGCCTTGTGTGCCGGCATGTGCATGAGCTGCGCCTTGGTGCTTAACGTGGCCGCTGATGCGCTGCTGAGGGAGCGGGCGCCGGCGGTCGGGCTGCTATGGGCCATTCCCGTTGCGGCGGCGGTATTCGTTGTGCTGGCTCAATCTTGTGCGCGGCTTGCCCCTTTGAAGCGGTGGTTGTATGCCGCGTCCGTCGGTCTCGTGGCGGGAGCGGTCGTCTCGGCGTGGTGGGCTGTGGGTGCGCTCAGCGCCTCGAAGGCGCTCGACGGTCGAGCGGCAAGCGGCCTCGAGTTTATCGTGCAGGGCGATCCATCCATAAACGACGACGTGTATTCCTATACCTGCGAGGCACGCGCGGACGGTAAGAACTTGGCAACGGTTCGCCTATCGTGCGACCGCGAGCTCAAGGTCGGGGCGCACGTGCGTGTTATCGGTCGCGTTTCACGTTTTGAGAACGATGCGTATGGACGATCGCGCGTGCTCCGAGGCGAGATGCGCAAGGTTAAAGTCGTTCGGATTGTGTCGGCCGATGAGGGCTCTCCGGGACCGCTGCTTCGGCTGCGATATGGGCTGCTTGCGTCCATCGCGCCTGCGACCGACCCGGCGCGTGCACTCATAGCCGGTGTCGTCTGCGGTCGTTCGGCCGAACTGCGCGCCCAGCCGGCGGGCGACTGGTTTTCGGTGACGGGAACGGCGCATCTTATAGCCGTCTCCGGCAGCCATTTGGCTATCGTGGGATTTGTAATCGAGGGTGTATTGCAAAAGACTCGCTGCTCACGTGGTGTTCAGCGGGCGATATTGGCGATGGCGCTTGTGGGCTACACTGCCTTTACGGGCGCGTCTCCCTCGGCCGTGCGCGCGTGCTGCATGGTGTTCGCGACGCTTGTCGTAAACGGCGCGGGGCGTCGCCGGCACGGCGCATCGGCACTCTTCGTAACCATGTCCATCATTGTGCTACTGCGGCCGACGGTGCTGTTCGAGATGGGCTTTCAGCTCTCGTGTGCCAGCGTCTTTGCCATTCTGTGCTTTTGCCCCTATGCGACCTACACTTTGGGTGAGCTGAGTGTGCCATCGGGCGTTGCAAGCATGCTTTCCGTCACGCTGTGCTCGCAACTGGCGACTCTTCCCATTACCATTCCTGCCTTCGGTACGTTCTCGCTCATTGCTCCGTTGGCAAATGCGGTCATCGGTCCGGTGGTGAGCGTACTGCTTGCTGTGTCCATCGTGCTGGTTCCCTTTTCGCTCGTGGCACCGTTGCGGACTTGGGCGCTCGTTGTGCCCATGATTGCCGCCCGTTGCGCGCTGTTTTTCGAGCAGCTGTTTGCCGCCGTGCCGGGTGCATCCGTGAGTGTGCCGCCCGATAGCATGTGGATTTACCTAGTGCCGTGTTTGCTGGCGGTTCTGCTGGTCTGGTGGCCGCGTCCCCGTGCACGTCCTATGGCGGTGGGGCTTGCATGCCTGGTGCTCTTGGCTGCGATTCCGTACGCCTACTGGGATCGATTCGCTCCGCCTTCGGTGACGGTGCTCGATGTGGGCCAGGCGGATGCGATTCTTATCCGCCAGGGCGACGCAGTAGCACTCGTCGACTGCGGGCTCGACGAGCGCGTGGTAGCGGCGTTGGTTCGCAATAACGTGCACCATATCGATGCCGTCTTTGTGACGCATTGGGATGAGGACCACTGGGGTGGTCTGCCTGCCGTGCTCGAGCAGTTTTCGGTCGGAACGATTGCCGTGGCGGCGGATGCGCTGGAGGATGCTCCTGCCGAGGTATTGAACCGACCTGGCGTGGAGTATCGGCAGGTGCGCCGTGGGGATACGGTCGATATCGGCTCATTTTGCGCCCGCGTGATGTGGCCATTCGAGTCCGTGGATGGCGAGGGAAATGAGGACTCGCTTGTCCTGCTGCTCTTTTATGTTCAGGAAGACAAGGGCCTGCGTATGCTCCTCACCGGTGATGCCGAGCTCGACCAAGAACGGGAATTCGTGCAGGAGGTGGGGGATATCGATGTACTTAAACTTGGGCATCACGGCTCTAAGGTTTCGGTCGATGGTGAGTTGCTGGACGTCTTGAAGCCTGAGCTTTCCCTCGCGAGCGCGGGCGAGGGGAATCGATACGGCCATCCGTCCGATGCCTGCATCGATGCCGTTAAGGAAGCGGGCGGTGTGTTCGCGTGCACTATCGAACACGGCGATATCACCATCACGCCGACCGCGAAGGGCTTTACGATGCGATGCCAGCGACCGTGACGACGTCGTTGGCGTGTGGTGGGCCCCTGGGCTAGAATGGCACGGAACGAATACGAAGGCCTGCGGGAGGGGAGTGCAATGTCCGAAATCGGTCTGCTGCCGGCATATCTGATCGTCGGTACCGACGGAGTCAAGCGCGATCACGCCGTCTCGCGTATGAAAGCGCGTCTGGAAAAGACGGGCATGGTCGAGTTCAACATCGACGAGCGCGACATGACCAAGGACCCCGATATCGAGTCCATTATCGGATCGCTTAACACCTTTCCGATGGGCAGCGAGTTTCGCCTGGTAATCCTTGACGGCTGTTCAAAGCTCGCCAAGGCGGTCTCGGAGCCGCTTGTCGAGTATTTGGCGAGTCCCAGCCCCACAACGGTCTGCCTCGTCATTGCCGACTCGCTTGCCAAGAACACACGCCTGTATAAGGCGATCGCCAAGATCGATAAGAAGGCCGTGATCGATTGCTCCGGCACCAAGCGCTGGGAGCTACCGCGTCGCGTGCAGCAGATGGCGACGCAGCGCGGCAAGTCGATCTCGACGGCTGCCGCCGAGGAGCTCGTCTCGCGTTCGGGCGAGAACACTCGCATGCTCGATAACGACTTGGCTAAGCTTGCCCAGATGGTCGAGGCGCCCCAGATTGAGCTTGCCGACGTTGAGCGCTGGATTGTACGTACGGCCGAGGTTCAACCCTGGGACTTTCTCAATGCGGTCTCGGCACGTGACATGCGACGCTCGCTCGAGCTTTTCAATCTATTGCCCGCCAAGAGCTACGTGTGGACTTACACGTTGCTGTGCGGCCGCATCCGCGAGCTTATCGTCGCCAAGGCGCTCGATGCGCGCGGACAGGGTCGTGAGCTGGCCGCAACGCTCAAGCTCCAGTCCTGGCAGGTCAAGAATCACTTGACCTGGGCACGTCGCTTTTCGATGGCAGAGCTCGTCGCGGCGCTCGAGGGGGCGGTCGATGTAGAGCTCGCGCTCAAGGGTTCGGCCGATTCTGAGACCGCGCTTTTGCTCTGGATTACGAACATCTTGAGAAAATCGTGATGATACCTGCCTATTTGACAAATTCGTTCTATCCCTTTGAGGGGGAGCGTGCTATAGTAGGCGCTTGCATGACCTCACCGTGTCTCAGAGGTGTCATACATTTTTTGCAAGGAACTCGAAAGGAACTCCAGAAGTGGCAAACATCAAGTCTCAGAAGAAGCGTATCCGCACCAATGAGGCAGCTCGCATGCGTAACAAGGCTGTCAAGTCCGAGCTCAAGACGCTGACCAAGCACGTCCAGTCCGCCGTCGCCGAGGGCGACGCCGAGAAGGCCCAGGCTGCCCTCAAGACCGTCACCAAGCGTCTCGACATGGCTGCCGCCAAGCATGTTATCCACAAGAACCAGGCTTCCAACCGCAAGTCCGGTCTTGCCAAGCTCGTGAACAGCATCAACGCTTAAGTTGTAAATTTCACACCACACAGATTACGCGCATAAATGGAGCCTGTTTTATGGAACAGGCTCCATTTTTTGTACCGCTCGGGTAAGATAGTCCGCATGAATACTTCAATTGACATTTCCCACATCCGCAACTTCTCGATTGTTGCGCACATCGACCATGGCAAGTCCACGATCAGTGACCGCATTCTCGAGCTCACCCATACCGTCGACGAGCGCGACATGGAGTCGCAGCTGCTCGACACCATGGATATCGAGCGCGAGCGCGGCATCACGATCAAGTCCAATGCCGTTCGCGTGTCCTATGACGCCGACGATGGCGAGACGTATCAGTTCAATCTGATCGATACGCCGGGCCACGTGGACTTTACCTATGAGGTCTCGCGCTCGCTGGCGGCCTGTGAAGGCGCGGTGCTCGTCGTTGACGCCACGCAGGGCGTCGAGGCGCAGACCGTCTCCAACGCGACGCTCGCCATGAACGCCAATCTGGACATTGTGCCGGCCATCAACAAGATCGACCTGCCCTCGGCTCATCCCGACGAGGTTAAGACCGAGATCGAGGATGACCTGGCGATCCCTGCCGATGATGCCGTGTGTGTCTCGGGCAAGACCGGCGAGGGCATCCACGATCTGCTGGAGTCCATTGTCTTTTTGATCTCTCCGCCCAAGGGCGATGCGAACGCGCCGCTCAAGGCACTCATTCTGGATTCATACTTCGACGAGTATCGTGGCGTCGTCGCCACGGTCCGCGTCTTTGACGGTTCCATCAAAAAGGGCGATACCCTGCGCATGATGCAGGCAAAGGGCGACTTTTTGGTCGATGGCGTGGGCGTCAAGCGTCCCGCCGAGACCCCGGTCGACGCGCTCACGGTCGGCGAGGTCGGATACGTGGTCACGGGCCTGAAGGACCCCGAGGCCGTTCGCGTGGGCGATACCCTCACGTGGGCGTCGAATCCCTGCCCTGAGCCGCTTCCCGGCTACCGCGAGGCCAAGCCCATGGTTTATACGGGCCTGTTCCCGATCGATAACAAGGACTACGAGAACCTGCGTGACGCGCTCGATAAGCTGCACGTCAACGACCCGTCGTTGGTGTGGGAGCCCGAGACCTCGGTGGCGCTCGGCTTTGGTTTCCGCGTGGGCTTCTTGGGCCTGCTGCATATGGAGGTCGTCAAGGAGCGCCTGGAGCGCGAGTTCAATCTTGACCTCATTGCTACGAGCCCCTCGGTGGACTATCACGTCTACAAGACTGACGGCGAGATGATTGATGTCCGCAGCCCGCAGGATCTGCCCGAGGCTACGCGCATCGAGCGCATCGAGGAGCCCTACCTCAAGGCCAAGATTATCTGCCCGCCCGAGTATACGGGTGCCGTCATGCAGCTCGCTATCGAGCACCGCGGCATTACTACCGACATGATTCATCTCACGAGCAAGTCGGTCGAGATGCGCTTTGATATGCCGCTCGCCGAGCTCATCTTGGACTTCTTTGACCAGCTCAAGAGCCGTACCAAGGGCTATGCCTCGCTCGACTACGAGTTCAACGAGTACCGTCCATCCGAGCTCGTTAAGCTCGATATCTTGCTTTCGGGCGACGAGGTGGACGCGCTATCGTTTATCGTCCATAAGGACAAGGCCTATGGCCTGGCCCGTGGTCTGTGCGACAAACTTAAGGAGATCATCCCGCGTCAGCTGTTCGAGGTTCCCATCCAAGGTGCTATCGGCAACAAGATCATCGCCCGTTCTACCGTCAAGGCGCGTCGCAAGGACGTGCTTGCTAAGTGCTACGGCGGCGATATTTCGCGTAAGCGTAAGCTGCTCGAGAAGCAGAAAGAGGGCAAGAAACGCATGAAGGCCATCGGCTCGGTCGAGGTCCCTCAGGAGGCCTTTATGGCGATCCTCAAGGTGGACGAGTAGGTCTATGGCGCTTTCCGAATATAGTCTGCGGCTGCTGGGCGCCTATGCCGAGCAGCCGTTCCTTATGGCTCCCATGGCGGGCGTGACCGACCCTGCCTACCGCATCATGTGCCGCCGCCGCGGTGCCAACCTTGCCTACAGCGAGATGGTGAGCGTGGCGGGCCTTGCCTATGCCAGCAACAAGACCTGGCGCCTGGTGCTACCGGCCGACGAGGAGCAGCAGATTTGCGTGCAGCTCTTTGGCTCCAAGCCCGATCAGTTTGCGAGCGCCGTCGCCGCCGTCGAGGAGCGTGTGGGCGATCGCCTGTCGCTCATCGATATCAACATGGCCTGTCCTGCCCGAAAGGTTGTCACCAAGGGCGAGGGCTCAGCCCTTATGCGCACGCCCGATTTGGCCGAGAAGATCGTCGAGGCGGCGGTGGGCGCGGCGCATGTGCCCGTGACCGTAAAGATCCGCAAGGGCTTTTATGCCGAGGACCGTAATGCCGCGACGTTTGCCCAGATGCTCGAAGGCGCCGGTGCCGCCGCAGTCGCCGTGCATGGTCGTTGCGCCACGCAGCTTTACACGGGCCAGGCCGATTGGTCGGTCGTCGATGAGGTGGCCGACGCCGTCGAGATTCCCGTTATCGGTTCGGGCGATGTGTTCTCGGCCGAGGACGCTGCTGAGCATCTGCAAGGTTCGAGTGCCAGCGCGGTGTTTATCGCGCGCGGCATCTACGGCAATCCGTGGGTGTTCGGTGATGCTCGCGCCCTTGCGCTCGATGGCACACCGGTGCCGGCGCGCAGCTCCGTCGAGCGCCTAGACGCCCTGCGTGAGCACCTAACGCTGACGCATGAGCTCCTGCCGCTCATGTCGCGTGCACGTACGTACGCAAGCTGGTACTTAAAAGGCATGCCCCATGCTGCCGCTTGGCGTGCCCATGTGGTGCGCTGTTCCACATACGAGGAGTTTATGGCGCTGGTCGATGAGATCGAGCGCGATGTGGTGGCCTGCGAGGCCGCACTTGCCGCCGGCGAATCGGTGCCCCCTCATCCGCTGGAGGCGTAAGGGTGGCCGTTACCGCGCTGTATGCGCACGTGCCGTTCTGTGCCCAAAAGTGCCGATACTGCGACTTTGATTCGCGCAGTTTCGCTCCGTGCGAGCTGGGCGCTGCGCTCGATGCCTATTTTGAGCAGTTGTACGCGCGCCTCGATGCTTTTGGCAAGGCTGGGGCCCTTGACCAGATCAGCACCGTCTATGTTGGCGGCGGCACGCCGTCGCTGGCGGGGGAGCGCCTGGTGGAGCTGGCGCGTCGTATTCGTGCGTGGTGCGCCCCTGTTGAGTTTACCTGCGAGGCTAATCCCGAGTCGCTGTCCGCCGAGCTAGCCGTTGCGCTTGCCAAGGTTGGTGTCACACGCGTCTCTCTGGGCGCGCAAACGCTCGATAATACCGAACTTACCGCCATCGGCCGTATTCACGATGCCGATCGGGCGCTCGCTGCCATCGCGACGGTCAAGGAAGCTGGGCTTGACGTGTCGTGCGACCTTATGTGCGGACTTCCCGGGCAGACCGCAGCGAGTTGGAAGCGCACGCTCGATGGCGTGCTGACGGCGGCTCCGCATCATGTGTCGGTTTACCCGCTCACGCTCGAGGAGGGGACGCCCCTCTATCGCATGGCGTGCCGTGACGAGTCGCTCGAGCCCGACGAGGATTTTCAGGCCGCCTGCATGGACGTGGCGCGCGAGCTCTTGGGTGCCGCCGGCTATCACCCGTATGAGGTGGCAAGCTACGCGCTCGACGGCCATGAGTGCGCCCACAACATCGCGTACTGGACCGGGCAGGGTTACCTGGGCCTGGGTCGCTCTGCCGCCGGTATGCTTGATGCTGGGGATTTCGACCGCTTGGCCGGGCTGTTCCCCGGCGTGTCTTCTCGAGGCGATGCGCACCGCGTGCGTCTGGTGCAACGCGACGATGACGCGACGGCGTTCGAGGTCGAATATCTGTCGCAGCGCGAGGCTGCGGCCGAAGACCTGATGCTCGCTTGTCGCATGACGCGCGGTGTTGGTCCCGACCTGTTGGTTCGCGCGGCCCGCGTCATCCCAACGGATGAGCTGGCAGCTGCCTGCGATCACGCACTCGAATTGGGTCTTGCCACGTGGGTGCCCGATGGCGTCGAGGGATATGCGGGGCGCGTCGCCTCGAAAGACGTTATCACAGGTCGCGCCCGCGCCCGTTTGGCGCCGACGCACCTGGGCTGGCTCGATGGAAATGTTCTGTTCGAGCTGTTTTGGGGTCTAGCATAGACCGCTCGGGTAGAATTACCGCAAGATATACGCTGCTTTGAGCAGGAGGTTGCCGCGCATGGCGACGATGAACGAAAAAGATTACTACGAGAT
>CAUADW010000011.1 GCA_958427895.1 uncultured Collinsella sp. | reverse complement strand
AGTGCGGCAAGCTTGGCGGTCGCTGCACCTTTGACGACGACGTGGTGAACGAGCTGATCGCTGCCGCCGAGCAGGCAGATGGCTTTGTCTTTGGCTCGCCCGTCTACTATGCGCACCCCAGCGGCCGCATCCTTTCGGCCCTCGATCGCGCCTTCTATGCCGGAAGCAAAGCCTTTGCACACAAGCCGGGCGCTGCCGTCGCCGTCGCCCGTCGCGGCGGTACGTCGACCACCTTCGATGTGCTCAACAAGTACTTCACCATCAACCAGATGCCCGTGGTTGCCTCCACGTACTGGAACAACGTGTTTGGTCGCGTGCCCGGCGACGCCAATGGGGACGCCGAGGGCCTTGCCACCATGCGGAACATCGGCAAAAACATGGCCTGGCTCCTTCGCTGTATCGAGGCAGGACAGGCCGCCGGCATCAACGCACCCGAGGCAGATCGAGCAACGACCAACTTCATCAGGTAGAACGGCGGAACAAATACATGAACGTGCAGATTTTTGGCACCAAAAAGTCCTTCGATACCAAAAAGGCGCAGCGCTTTTTTAAGGAGCGCCGCATTAAGGTGCAGTTTATTGACCTTAAGGAAAAGGAGATGAGCAAGGGCGAGCTCACGAGCGTGATGCAGGCGGTCGGCGGCATCGACAAGCTGCTCAATCCCAAAACCAAGGACGAGGAGACGCTCGCGCTCATCCAGCACCTTACCCCCAGTCAGCGCTTCGACAAGCTGCTCGAGAACCAGCAGGTTCTAGCCGAGCCCATCGTGCGCAACGGCAAAAAGGCCACCGTCGGTTATTGCCCCGATGTATGGGGAGCCTGGGAGTAGCTTGTGTTATTTGCCGGCGCGTGGGTATAAGAGCAGGCGTTTGGCATAAGATTCAACTGTAAGCCATGTCTAACAAAGGAGGGCACATGCCCAACAAACCCGTGAAGATCATCATGCTTACCGGATACCTCGGTGCCGGCAAGACCACGCTGCTCAACCACATCCTCGCTAACGACGGCGGCATCCGCGCCGCCGTGATCGTCAACGACATCGGCGAGATCAACGTCGACGCCAGCCTTATCGCCGACGGTGGCCTTTCCGAGACCGACGACCTCATCCCGCTCACCAACGGCTGCATCTGCTGCACGCTTTCGGACGACCTTGCCAACCAGCTGCAGGGCATCGCCGATTCGGGCAACTTCGACTACATCATCATCGAGGCATCGGGTATTTGCGAGCCTATCCCCATCGCCTACACCATCTCGAGCTTCTGCGACGAGGCCAAGGTGGGCGGCGAGCCCAAGCTCGCGCTCGACAACATCGTGGCCGTGGTCGACTGCGCCCGCATGTACGACGAGTTCAACGGCGGTCGCGACCTGCTGGCAGAGGATATCGACGAGGACGACATCGAAAGCCTGCTCATCCAGCAAATCGAGTTCTGCTCCACGCTGATCCTTAACAAGACCGATACCGTGACGCCCGAGCAGATCGCCGAGCTCAAGGCCATCGTGCGCAGCCTGCAGAAGGACGCCGTGATCGTCGAGGCCCAAAACGGCGAGGTCCCCATGGAGGAGCTGCTCGATACCGACCGCTTCGACTTTATGCGCGCCTACAACTCCGCCGCCTGGATCGAGGCCATGGAGCATCCCGAGGAGCACGACGACCCCGAAGTGCTCGAGTACGACATCGAGACCTTTGTGTACTCGCGCCGCAAGCCGTTTGACCTGCAGAAGTTCACTGATTTTGTTGAGCAGGAGTGGCCCGACGAGGTCATCCGCGTCAAGGGTCCGCTGTGGCAGACCGGCGATCCGGACATGTGCTACATGTTTGAGCAGGCCGGCCACCAGATGCGCCTGATGGAGAACGGCCTGTTCGTTGACTCCGCGCCCGAGGGCGAGAAGCAGAAGATCATCGACGAGAACCCCGAGATTATGCAAATTTGGGACGACGAGACGGGCGACCGCATGACGAGCCTGTGCATCATCGGCCGTCACATGGACAAGGACGCGCTCATCGCCTCCCTCGATGCCTGCCTGACCGACTGGCACCGCGCCTAGGTTTATCCAAGCGGGCATTTTTCCGCCTATGTAACTGCCAAACCACCACGAAGGTGCCCTTCGTGGTGGTTTTTCGTTCTGAGCCAAGGAGATTCATGTTCAACATTGTGCTGTATGCGCCCGAGATTCCGGCCAATACGGGCAATATCGGCCGCACCTGCGTGGTTACCGGCACCCGCCTGCATCTGGTGGAGCCGCTGGGGTTTTCGCTCGACGACAAGACGGTACGTCGCGCCGGCCTGGGCTACTGGCAAAACTTGGACGTGACGACCTATGCCGGCTGGGAGGACTTCCTTGCGCGCAATGACCTCTCCCCTGCCGACGAACGCCTGCATCTGCTGACCAAAAAGGCACGCCGCACCTATGCGCAGAGTACCTACCGCGATGGCGACTACTTGGTCTTTGGCAGCGAGAGCTCGGGCATTCCCGAGGAGCTACTCGCTGCAGCGCCCACGTGCTGCGAGCGCATCCCGATGCTGCGCGATTGCGATTCGCTTGACAACGCCGAGGCCTGGGAAACCCACGAGGAATCGCTGGGGCATACCGAGGACAGCCACGAGGCCATCCTTCAACAGGACATCTGCGGCAACTTCGTCAATCCGAACGACTACCGCATCAGCGCACTCAACCTCTCCAACAGCGCCGCCATCGTCCTCTACGAGGCTCTGCGCCAAACAGGCTTTCCGGGAATGTGACAAAGGAACTTTCCCTTTGTTACATTCAAGCGCCACGCCGATGGCACGCACGCCTAATTGATGCTCTAGATAAAGAGCCCTCATTTTTAATCAGAATTAACTAAAGTAAAATGAAGTTAAACGGCGGTGTGAAAGGAGAGCCTTGTGAAATACCTCGAAACCCGTTTACCCCTAGTTTTGGTGAGGTTCCTGCCCATCTCGCTGGCAGACAACAGATTATTCGGGATTTGGACCGTGCCTTCTTGAGCCAGCGCAGGCGCCCAGAATTGACCTCGATCTTCTCGGGCGCGCGTGGAACCGGTAAAACCGCTCTCATGTCGTCGCTCGCGACAAGGGCGGAATCCCACGGCTGGATAGCCGTAAAGACGACCGCGCTCCCGGGAATGCTTGAGGAAATCGAGCTCGGGACGAAACGTGCCGCAGCCCATCTCATCGACTCGTCCACCCACTTCGAAGTCACCGGCCTCGGAATTGCACCGCTCGGCAGCATCGAGGTCAATCGCGTTCACGATGCCTCAACCTGGCGTTATCGCATGAGCGACATCATCGACCAGCTCAACGAGGCGGGCACCGGTCTGCTCGTCACGGTTGACGAGGTGGACCCGACACTCGACGAGATGATTCAGCTTGCAGCGACGTATCAGCACTTTGTGACCGATGGGAAACGCGTCGCCCTGCTCATGGCGGGACTTCCCAACAACGTCTCGACGTTGCTGAACCACAAGACGGTCTCGTTCCTTCGCCGCGCCCAACAATATCATCTGGGTCGCATTGCCGACTATGACGTACGCGAGGCCTTGATTCGCACAATTCAGGAAAACGATCGCCTGGCAGATGCTGAGGGAATCGATAGAGCCGTTCGCTCGATCTCTGGTTTTCCCTTCCTATTGCAACTCGTAGGCTACCGTGCCTGGGATCTCACAAGCGATTCGAAGGAAATCTCGTCACGCGACTTTGACCTGGGAATCAAAATCGCGCGTGACGAGATGAACGACCGAATCCTTGCGGCAACCTATCGGGAACTCACTGCAGAGGACAAGCGATTCCTCATCGCCATGCTCGATGACGAGGAAGAGTCCACCACCGCTGACCTTGTCGAGCGCCTTAAGCGTTCGCCGCAGCAGGTCTCCCGCTACCGACGCCGCATGATAGATGCCGGCATCATTGGAGAACGCGGGCGCGGAATCGTCGCTTTTGAATTGCCATTCTTCCGCGACTATCTCGCCGCTCAGTGCGTGAAATAGGCATCAATGAGGCAAAGGGGCTGTCCCTTTGCCTCATTGTCTATAGATAGCGGCCGGTGATGCTTGCGGGGCAGGCCGCGATGTCGCTCGGCGTGCCGGCGCAGACGATTTGCCCGCCCGCATCGCCACCGCCCGGGCCCATGTCGATCACGTAATCGGCGTTACGGATAAGGTCGAGGTCGTGCTCGATCACGACGACTGTGGCGCCCTTGGCAACGAGGCCGTCAAACACGCTCAGCAGCACCTGAACATCGAGCGGATGCAGGCCAATCGTGGGCTCGTCGAATACGAATACGGCATCATCCTGCACGCGGCCCATCTCGCTCGCGAGCTTAAGGCGCTGCGCCTCGCCGCCTGAGAGCGCCGGTGTGGGCTCACCGAGCGTGAGATAACCCAAGCCCAGGTCGTGCAAGGTCTGCAAGCGCGCCTGAACTTTCTTGAGCCCCACCGTGGCGTCGAGCGCCTCATCCACACTCATATCCATGAGCTGCGGCAACGTCAGCAAGCTCCCATCCTTGCCCTCACGATGGATACGCGAAGCCGCGTCCGCATAACGCGAACCGCGACATGCCGGGCAGACGATCTCGACATCGGGCAAAAACTGCACATCGAGCGATATCGAGCCCGTGCCATCGCACGTAGGGCAGCGCAAGGCACCGGTGTTGTAGCTAAAGGCACCCGCCTTGTAGCCGGCCGCCTTGGCCTCGGGCGTACGGGCGAAGGCGCGGCGCAGCTCGTCATGGATGTCAGCATAGGTCGCTACCGTCGAGCGCACGTTGGCGCCGATGGGCGTGGCGTCAATCAGGTTGGCGCGGGCAATGCCCTCGGCATCGACCCAACGCACGTGCCCCGGCAGGCGCTCGCCAGCTGCCTGCGCCTTGAGTGCCGGGATGAGCGTCTCGAGCACCAACGTCGTCTTGCCCGAACCCGAAACACCCGTAACCGCAACCAAGCGACCGCGCGGGATATCGACTTCGAGCGGCTTGACGGTATGGATGGCATCGGTCGCCATGCGGATATGGCCCTGGTCGAACATTTCGTCGTCAGTCACCTGCGGACGCAAGCGCTTGGGCTCGGCGCGCAAAAACGGCGCGATGCGACTGCTCTGCGATTGCTCGACCTCGTCTACCGTACCAGCGGCGATCACATTGCCGCCGCCCGCTCCGGCAACGGGGCCCATCTCGACAAGATAGTCGGCTTCCGCCAGTACGCGCGTATCGTGGTCGACAACAACCACGGTGTTGCCGTCATCCACCAGATCGCGCATCACGCCCACCAGGCCGTCGACATTGGCAGGATGCAAGCCAATCGAGGGCTCGTCCAGCACATAGAGCACGCCCGTCGATCGGTTGCGCACCACGCGGGCGAGCTGCACACGCTGGCGCTCACCCGTGGAGAGCGTGGCACCGGCGCGATCGAGTGAAAGGTAATCGAGACCCAGGTCGACCAGACGACGGGCCGCACTCAAAAACGAATCGCAGATATCCGTCGCCATGGGCCGCATCTCGGGCGGCAAGGATGCAGGCACCCCGCGCACCCACTCAATCGCCTCGCCCAGCGTCATGGCCGCCGCCTGCGCCAGATTGATATCGCGCACCTGGGGCTGGCGCGCAACCTCGGAGAGACGCGTGCCATCACAGTCACGGCATGGCCTCTCGCACAAAAAGCGAGCTACACGCTTAAGCCCCTTATCGTCCTTAACCTTGGCGAGCGCATTCTCGACGGTATAGACGGCGTTGTAGTAGGTAAAGTCGAGTGGCGTGGCGCCCTCACCGTTTTTGGGGACGTAGAGAATGTGCTTCTTAACCGCGGGGCCGTGAAACACGATGTCGCGCTCTTGAGGCGTGAGCTGGTTAAACGGCACGTCGGTGCGCACGCCCATCTCGCCGGCTACCTGCTTCATCAGATCCCACATGAGCGTACCCCAGGGAAGCACCGCGCCTTCGTTGATGGTCTTTGACTCGTCGGGCACCAGGCTCGCCTCGTCCACCTCGCGCATGACACCAGTGCCGCCGCAGGTAGAGCACGCACCGCCGCTGTTAAAGGCAAGGTCCTCGGCACCCGGCGCGTAGAACTCGCGGCCGCATGCGGGGCACGTGAGCGACAGGCCCGCAGCCACGTTAAGGCTCGGCTCCACACGCGCCCCGCAATGCGGGCACACGTGATGGGCGCAGCGGCTAAAGAGCAGACGTAGGCTGTTGTTGAGCTCGGTCATGGTGCCAAAAGTGGAACGCACACCCGGCACGCTGGGGCGCTGATGCAATGCGAGCGCCGCCGGCACGTGCAGAACCTCGTCCACCTGGGCATGCTCGGCCTGCGTCAGGCGACGTCGAGTAAAGGTGCTAAGCGCCTCCAAGTAACGACGCGAGCCCTCGGCATAAAGAACTCCCAGTGCCAGCGAACTCTTGCCCGAGCCCGACACGCCGGCAATACCCACGAGCTTTCCCAGCGGAATATCGATATCGATGTCCTTGAGGTTGTGTACACGCGCGCCACGCACCTCGATAGCCTGTGGGCTCATCTTCTGTTCCGTCACCTTTATCACCCTACTCATGCCATAAAACTCGATCGCGAATGTACGCGCCCAGCATGGGCACGGTAAACCGGACGAGGCCGTATCCAGCAGCCTCGATGACGCGCTCACGAATCAGGCTTGCGCGATATTTACTCGCCCAGCTCTGGGTACGCTCGCAGCGCTCAATGATATCCGCCATGCGCGTCGGTTTGCCCTCGTCAACCGCCATGGCCTCGATAAAGAGGCGCTGTGGACTGTGCAGCCCGTAATACAGAGGCGCGTCAACCGCTTCGTAGAACTCGGAGACGGCATCCGCATGGCCATCCTCGACATCGCGCCTTTCGATGACCTGCGAGCCACGCCGGACAGCAGACCGCCACATGTAATATCCCACCAGCTGAACCATATAGGGATGCCCCATGCTCTTGTGGGCCGCAAGGTCCGCCGTCTCCGCGTCAACGTAAAGACCAGCGTCTTTGACCGTCTGGATATACGAATCGCGTACCTTGGGCAAAGAGATCGCCCCCAACGTACGCTGCTGGGCACGCCGCAAAAACGTCACGCTCGGCTCTTCGAGCAGATCGTCAACCATACTGGGTAAGCCGGCGAACACCAGCGCAAGACCGCGCTGGTCGCTATCGGACAAGCCCGTGGCATCCTGGTCTCCGAGCACCTGCTGATAGAGAACGGCAAGAGCCGCCAGTTCCTCGATAGACGCAGATTGCGCCTCGTCAATCGCAAACAGTATGCCCTTGCCTGGACCGAGCTTCTTGAGGCGCTCGTTGACCAGCCCTCGCAACGTTTCGCCCTTTGCTCGCGCCGCCTCGACTGACATCCGGCCAAACGACGGACCGAACTCCATTGACGTCACAACGGGTTTATTCGAGCGAAGCGCATCGGCTAGGCGGTCGCACAGCCCAAGCGAAGCGGAATCGGAGATAACCGCCCATCCGCGCTCGCTAGCTAAACGCTGCAGTTCCCGCAAGAGAACCGTTTTGCCACAGCCGCGGTTTCCCGTAATGAGCATGAGCCTGCCCGGCGCCCCGGCACCGTTATCGAGCCCTTCCTCGAAATCCTCAATGACCGTCTCGCGATCGACGAGCATCGGAGGCCGCTTGCCAGCCGTGGGCTTAAAGGGATTTGGATTCATGTCGGCCTCCTCGGATTGGCAAACCCTGGTAATAGTTATACCAACTTGTACCGAGTTATACCAATTAAATGCGGCAAAGAGTCTGACCCTCTAGCACCTATGGCCGAAAAACTCGGCGTCCGCCGCTCGCCAGGGGCGGAAGGTGGCGGGATCGACCTTTACGTGAGCTGCGGCGGGTACGTCGTACCATTTGACCGTGTAGCCGGCGCCGTGAGAGCAAAAGACCGAGTCGGGCGTGTTGGGCAGATCGGCCTCGGGCTCATAGGCGGCCGCCTCGATGACGCGCTCGGCATCATGACAAGCCGCATAGCCGGCAAACTCTAGGTACAGATGACCGCGACCGCTCGTGTAGGCAGCCACCTCCAGCGCGTAATCCTGCACCTCAGATGCCGGCACGCGACCCACAAGCTTCGCCCGGTCTCCCGCCATCGTCGGCGGCTCGTACTCGGCACCCATACGCGTGGCATCCGAGAGCGCCCGACCCACGCACTCCCCCGGCACCTCGAGCTCAAAGTGGTACCACGGCTCCAGCAACACGGCCGCGCCGGCCTCACGCGCCTGCATCAAACCCTGACGAATCGCGCGGTACGTGGCCTGGCGAAAGTCGCCGCCCTCGGTGTGTTTGGCATGCGCACGGCCGCCCGTGAGCGTAATGCGCACATCGGTGATGGGCGAGCCGGTCAGCACGCCCAGGTGATCGCGCTCCATGGCGTTGGTGAGTGCCAAACGCTGCCAGTTAAGATCGAGCTCGTCGGTCGAGGTCACGGTGCCAAACTGCACGCCCGAACCCGCCGGCAACGGCTCCAGGCGCAGATGCACCTCGGCATAGTGGCGCAGTGGCTCAAAGTGGCCCACGCCCTCGACCGGCTGCGAAATAGTCTCCTTATAGAGGATGCCGCCGGGCTCAAACTCGACTGCAAGGCCAAAACGATCGGCCAGCACGCGCTGCACGACCTCGAGCTGCACCGCTCCCATGAGCTGCAGATGTATTTGTTCAAGATGCGTGTTCCAGCTTACGCCGAGCATGGGATCCTCGTCGGCAAGCTCGGCCAGCGCTTGGAACACCGTATGGACATCGTGCTCGTTCGGCAGCACCGTATAGGTGAGAACCGGCGCAATGACAGGCGCATCGCCTGCGGGCTCCGCGCCCAGGGCGTCCCCTGGGCGAACGTGCGCAAGACCCGTCACGGCACAAATACCGCCAGCAGCAACTTCTTGGGCAAGCTCATACTTCTCGCCGTTATAGATGCGCACCTGGTCGATCTTTTGCTCCCAAGTGGAGGCGCCAGAGCATCCCTCGACAACTTGCTTTGCACGCAGCACACCGCCCGTCACCTTGACCCAGGCAAGACGCTCGCCACGGTCTCCACGACTCACGCGGTAGACACGCGCGGCGAACTCCTGGGGCCATGTTCGCTCGCGCATCAAAGCGCATATGCCGTCCAGCAGCTCGTCCACGCCTTGGTCCTTGAGCGCCGCGCCGGCAAAGCAGGGAAAGAGCTTGCGCTCAGCAACCATGCGCGACAGCGTCGCGGAGGAAAGCTCACCCGCCTCAAGAAACTCCTCGAGCGCCGCCTCGTCTAACGCAGCAGCATCCTCCTGAACGGTGCCGCCCGCCAGCAGTTCGTTGGCATCCAGGCAGCCCTCGGAAAGACGCTGCCCAAGCTGTGCCAGCAAAACATCGCGGCCGGGATTCTCCAAATCGATCTTGTTGATGAAGATGAATGTCGGAATGTCATAGCGCGCAAGCAGGCGCCACAGGGTTTCGGTGTGCCCCTGCACGCCATCGTTGGCGCCCACAACCAAAATCGCATAGTCGAGTGCGCGCAGCGTGCGCTCCGCCTCGGCAGAAAAATCGACATGCCCCGGCGCATCCACGAGCATGACGTGGGTATCGCCATGGTCGAGCACGGCCTGCGACGAGAAAATCGTGATGCCACGCTCGCGCTCAATCTCGTTCGTATCCAGATGCGAGTCGCCATCGTCCACGCGGCCGCGCTTGCGAATACGACCCGCGTTGAACAGCATGGCCTCGGGCAACGTGGTCTTGCCGGCATCGACATGCGCCAAGATTCCAACGACCGCTTGCTTCGACATGGCTCTCCTCTTATTACAAGCCCATCGCACGCGGCAACGGGCGTTCACGCTCCACACTGGATGATACAATTTACGGGCCGGCGGGCGAAGCGGGCCCTATCCCCCGACCGAGCTCATCGCCCCGCGTTGCCGCGCGGCGATTTTCGTAGGTTCGCGCCTTGCGAAAGCCGGCTTGCAAAACAGCGCGGCGGACGAAAATGGCCCCACCCGGAGCCATTTTCGTCCGCGCGAATTGTTGATACGCGTCTCCGCTCTTATACCTCGCGCAGCCAGTCAAACGCAACACGCGGTGTGCCGTCCGACACGTACACGATACCGGCACGCTTAAACCCGGCCTTGGTGATTGCGCCCTGCATGGGCAGGTTGTCCTGATGCGTGTCGATACGCAGATGGTCGATGAGTTCCTTGGCAAAGGCAAACATCGCAGCCGCGATGCCGTGCGCGGTGCCATCGGATGCCACGCGGTGCAGCACGGCGTATGGAGCGTCGCTACGCCATTGGCCGTCCTCAATTACGTCATAGCACTCGTCCGGGCCCGGCAAAAAGGCAAACGTCGCCACCACGCGGCCGTCGACTTCGCACACATAGCTACCGCCCGCGGCGATATCGCTTTTGAGCTGCTCGGCCGAGGGCGTGCCTACCGGCCACTGTGTGGCGTTGCCATGTGCGCGCATAAAAGCGCGGGCAACGTCGTAGATAGCCATGACGGCGGGAATGTCGGTATCGAGGGTTTTTCTGATCATCACGCGGCGACCTCATGTTTATTGGTATCACTTTGATTGAGCAATGATACCAACGTTTGGAGAAGGGCGCGAAGCAGATGGGAAGCAAAAAGCGAGCCGCCTGGTCAAAGGCCAAAAGCGAGTTTTTGGGCGCTGCTACCGGCGGCGATATGAGCGACCTGTTTGCGCGCGAAGACGAGCGCCGCGACGCCCTGAACGCCGAGCGCGATGAAGCCTGGCGCTACAAGTCGTGCGAACGCAAAAACCGTTACGACACGCGCGCCGAGGCCGAAGCAGTTATGGCCGACTGCGAAAACCGCGGGCGGCGTGGTTTGGCCTGCTACAAATGCGAATACTGCGGTGGATGGCACCTGACGTCGCACCCATGGAAATAGACGCCGCATCGGCACGGCGCTAGCGAAGCGCCGGTAATCGCACGCAAGTTACGGGCGCGGCGGCACTAAAACATCGTAACGAACGGCCTTGCCCGCAAGTTGATGGCTCGGCTTAACGCCGGCAAGCAGCGGCCCCTTCACCGGTCGCTTGATAACCACCTTGCGCGGATGCACCGCAAGCGCAGCTTCGACCAGCGTCTCCTCATCGGCGCACGGCTGTTCCAGATGATGTAGGAGCTGGAACTTCTTTTTGACCGCCGCACTTTTAGTACGCTCGGGAAACATGGGGTCCAGATACACCACGTCGGGAGCCGCGAGCTCGCCCTGCCCGATCAGCTCAGCTGTATGGCGAAGGCCGGTAATACTGTCCTCGCCCGCATGTAAGCGCATGCGCGCCACGGCTGTCGCAAGCGCCGGATCATCTGCCGCGCGATCCAAAGCATCCTTGAGGAGTGCCGCGATCACGCAATCCTGCTCATACAGATCGACGGTAAAGCCCGCGGCCGCCAACAGCAGCGAATCCTCGCCAAAGCCTGCCGTGGCATCAATCGCCCATGGGCACTCGACGCCTTTTGCGCGCGCAGCCTTTACCAGCAGCTCTTGCTGCAGACGGCCCTGCTTGAGCCGCGGATGCATGCGGGTGAAATCGGCGCGCAGCTCCATCGTGCCGTCGGTGAGCGTGAGTCCCTCGGACTTCCCGGCCAGCTCAAGCCCCGCGGCCCGAGCAACAGAAAAGGGATCGACGACGCCCATGGACACTCCTTAGCAAGCAAAACGAATACGCGAGTGCCGTTTATGCCAGCACCCAACCGTCCGCTATTGTCCCACATGCGACATGGCCCACAGCATCCCAATGCAAAGCACCGCCATCAATCCCGTGCATACGGCGGCGATCACAGAATCACCCATGCGCCTTCCCAACGACCGCGGCTCACGCACTTGCCCTGCTCCGTACATCATGGCTCCTCCTTGAGACCAGCTCCTTGTTACGGCCTCATCATCGCAGCGCCGCACATGAGCTGCCATCGATTTGGCTTACGTCCAGCTTTCCTTTTTGAAAGGTTGGACCGTACAGGCAAGAGACGCTTTCAAACGCATGCTTCGCCCCGTTGAACTACAATGTGCTTCACCATATGTGCAGCACATTGGGTGCGCCAAGTTGGCGTACTCGCATCGAAAGGACCAGCCATGAGCTTCACTCGCAAGACTCTCAAAATCCTTGCCCTGATTTATTTTGTTCTGGGCATCGCCAGCCTCGTCATTGGAATCGCCGGCATCGCGACCGGCAAGTTCGAGTCCACCTACGGATCGAATGCTATGCTCGCCGCGGTCGTGATTATCGCCAAGGGCCTCGTCGATCTTGCCGCAGGTGTCGCGGGTATCAAGGGCGCCAACAAGCCTTCGCAGGTGGATGGCGCGTTTAAGCTCGGCATCGTCGCTGCAATCGCCACGATTGCGCAGGCCGTGCTCACGCTTCCCGCGTTTGGCGGCGACGCCATCAACTATGGCGCCTTTGTCATCGTGGTGTACGACCTGTTCTTTGTTCAGCAGGCACACGCCGTTAAGGCCGAAAACAAGGACCGCCTGTAGGCACCTGTCTCCCATAGCCTCTGCCATCAAGCAGCTAAAAAGGGCCGATCGCGCATCTCCGCGGTCGGCCCTTTACGTTTGCCTAGATAAAACCTACCAAAATAAACCTGTCCCTTTTTTGGCAGGTTGTTAGCTGTGGCGGTACTCGGCGACGATGAAGTCGATATCGGTCTGGAGCGTGTCCAAGTTTGCCAGACGCTCTTTGTCGGCAGGGCGCGTGCGGTAGTAGTACGGCGTCATCTGGAACACCGCCTCGATGTCGGCCTGGGTCTGAAGCGTAATATTCGCAGACACCCGCTGCGTTCCGACCAACTCGAGCTCGGTGGTCTTCGGCAGCTTCTCATCGTTAAGGTACGGCGTGTCGTAGAGCACCTCTTTGAGCCCAAACAGATGACGGGCGCCCGGCACCACGGTGTAGAGCGAGCCCTCGGGCGCCAGCACGCGAGCAAACTCGCGCTCGTTAAAGGGGGCAAAGAGCTCGGTCACCATATCGAAGGCGCCATCGGCCACGGGGATATCCTTCATGTTGGCCACAAAATAGGTCGCATCGCCGCGCTTGGCGGCCAGGCGCACCATCTCTTTGCCCAGGTCAAAGCCGTAAGCATCCACGCCCGAAACTGCGCCCATGGCACTGGTGTAGTAGCCCTCGCCGCAGCAAATATCGAGCAACGTCATGGGGCCGTTCGCAGGCGCAGCGCGCCCAGTCGCCCGCTCGCGCACCAGCTCAACCATCGCATCGCGCAACGGCGCGTAGTATCCGCGGTTCAGAAAGTCACGACGGCTACGCGCCTGCGACTTGGGATCGCCCATGGAGTCGCCGCTCTTGGATGAGCGCAGCAGATATAGATAGCCCTCGCGCGCACGGTCAAACCGGTGTCCGCCCGCGCATGCAGCACCGCGCTCATCGTCCACCAACGGTTCATGGCAAACGGGACACAACAACATGGCAACTCCTTAGCGCGGACTACACAACGCCCACCATTGTCGCACGCCTTCCCCACCTAGTCATTGGGGACGTTCTTGAATGACTAGTTAGAAGAGATAAGGAGTGTCCCCAGCTGCCGACAGAAAAGGAACGTCCCTAAGTGCCGACTGGTTGCATTAGGAGTATCATCATCTGCGCAAATAAGCACGAAAGAGCATATTAGAGATTGAGAGCATATGGCTGACACCGTATCTAAGCACATTGACATGACCACCGGCTCGCTGTGGCGCAATATCCCCCTGTTCGCCTTCCCCGTGGCCGCCACGAGCATCTTGGAGCAGCTGTCGAACCTCATCGCCACGGTCATCATCGGTAACTTCTCGGGCGACCAGGGAACCCTCGCCATGGCGGCGGTCGGCTCCAATGTTCCGCTTACCAGTCTTATGCTCAACCTGTTTATTGGCATGTCGCTTGGCTCCAACGTGGTCATCGCCAACGCTATCGGCCGCAACGATCAGAACATGGTCAAACGCGCCGTCCATACCTCGATTTTAATGGCACTCGTGGGCTTTGTCGTCATCGCACTGGGCGAGATCTTTGCCGAGCCCATGCTCGCCGCGCTCAACGTTCCCGCCGAAACCATGCCGCTCGCTTCGCTCTACCTACGCGTCTTTTTGCTCAGCATGCCCTCAATCTTGCTTTACAACTTTGAAGCCGCAATCTTCCGCTCCGTCGGCATCACCCGCATGCCGCTACAGGCGCTTGCCGTGTCCACCGTCCTCAACATTGGCCTGGACCTCATCTTTGTCCCCGTACTCCACTGGGGCGTCGCGGGCGTCGCTATCGCCACCGCCATCGCTTACACCGTCAGCGCCGCTACGCTCTTTATCCGCCTACTCAAGACCGACTCCGTCGTCCGCGTCACCCCGCGCGACCTGGCTATCGACCCCGTCGCCCTCAAGCGCATCGTCAAGATCGGCCTGCCCGCCGGCATCCAAAGCGCCGTCTTTGCCGTCGCCAACATCATCATCCAGTCTGCCATCAACAGCCTGGGCACCGAGGTCATGGCGGCATCGAGCGCCGCCATGAGCCTGGAGTACGTGTGCTACAACCTGCTCAACAGCTTTAGTCAGGCTTGCACCACCTTTGTGGGACAAAACCACGGTGCCCGCCAGATCGACCGCTGCACCAAAACGCTCAAGGTCTGCCTGGTCGAAGGCGGTATCGTCGCGCTCACCACAATTATCGTTATTGTCGGCCTGGGGCGTGAGATCTTGTCGCTGTTCAACAGCGACCCCAACATCGTCTCGATCGGCTATATCCGCGTGTGCTCGATCTTCCCGGCGTACGCCTTTAGCATGTTCTACGAAAACATGTCAGGCTACCTGCGCGGCTTTGGTATCTCGCTCACACCCGCCCTCATCACCATGATCTGCGTCTGCGGCATCCGCTTCTATTGGGTGTTCTGCGTGTTCCCGCACTTCCGCACCTTTGCGAACATCATGATGGTCTACCCCATCAGCCTGGGCACCACGGCGTTCTTTATGGTCGTGGCGGTACTACTTTGCCACCCGGCACGCACCTATCGCGCCACCCAAGCCAAAGCGACAGCCCGCTAAACACCGCACCCAACGCTACGCCAGTCATTAATTGACAATATGCGAGCTCATATAGTCGATAAAGCGCCTCGTGGCGATAGGCATGGTGTCCCAGCTGCGCCAGGCCGCCACCACGTCGCGCGAGGGGGCATGCACGATGGGCCGCACACGAATATCGGCTCGCATGCCCTCCACAGTACGACGGTAGAGCATGCTCACGCCTAGGCCCTCCTCCACCATCGCCATGATGGTGTAGTCGTCGGTCACCTCACTCGTCACATGCGGCGACAGGCCATGCGCAGCAAATGCATCGAGCACCAGGCTCTGTTCGCCCTCATCCAGCAGCACAAACGGCTCGGACGCCAGGTCGGCGAGTGTCACCTTTTCCTTTGCCGTCAGTGGATGCGCGGCCGGCAATAATGCTACCAACTCGTCGTGATAGACCACGCGCTTCTCGAGACCAGCGGTAAACCCGCGTGCCGTAAAGCAAAAGTCAACCACGCCATCGTGCACCCACTGGGCGTTGCGCGTGTAATCGCCCTGCTTGAGGGTAAAGTGTACGCCCGGATGCAGGGCCCCAAAGTCGCGGATCACACGCGGTAACACGGTTCGACTCACGTTGGTAAACGTCGCGATGCGAATATCGGTCGACGAAAGCCCCAGCAACTCCTGGCGCTTGCCCTCGAGCTCAGCCTCGGCAGTCACAATCTGGCGCAGATACGGCAGATATTGTTTACCGTCGCGCGTAAGCGAAACGCCCTGCTTACCGCGCTCGATAAGCGTGGTACCCAGCTCGCGCTCGAGTGCCTTGACGGCCTGGCTCACCGCACTTTGCGTATAGCCCAGCTCGTCCGCCGCGCCCTTAAGACTGCCGCGATCGACCACCATACAAACAATCTGATACCGCGATGCCATCGCACCTCCACATCAATGCAGCCGTAAAACGTTTTGCCAGGGCTTTTTCTGCCAACATTAGTATTTCTTAATCATACTGAAGATACATTCGCTTTACTACATCCACATCTGGGAGCAGAATCCTTTTTGCGAAACCGTTCTGTAACAAAAGGAGTCCCATGGATCGCAAAAAAGCAATCGCGCTCTCATTTTCCGTTCCCGTCGCATGGGGCTTTTCGTATCCCCTCATGAAGATCGGCATGGACAGCATGAACGCCACGAGCATCGTCGCGCTACGCTGCATCATCGCCTTTGTGGTCTGCCTGCTGCTCTTCCACAAGCACGCGTTGCGCATCAACCGCGACCTTATGGTCCGTGCCGCCATCATCGGCGCCATTATGGCAACCGAGCTCACCTGCATGTGCCTGGGCTCCAGCCTCACCTCCGCCTCCACCGCCGGCTTTTTGCAGAGCCTGACGGTCGTGATCGTGCCGTTTGCCAACGCCGCTCTGCTGCGTCGCGCCCCCGAGCGCAAAGTGCTCGTCGGCACCGCCATCGTCACCTGCGGTATGTTGCTGCTCTCGGGCGCAGACTTTACCAGCCTGAATCCCGGCGCGATCATCATGCTGCTCTCGGCCTTTATCTATGCCAGCCACATTATCGTGGCCAAGCGCTTTGTCGAAGAAGTCGATCCGCTTGCTCTGGGCGTTTGGCAGCTGGGCTTCGGCGGCTTGTTCTCGGGCATCGCCGCATGCGTCTTTGGCGGTTTCACACTTCCCAGTACGCCCAGCGAGATCGTGGTCGTCGTCGCGCTCGCACTCATCTGCTCTGCCTACGGCTTTATCACCCAGACGCTCGTGCAGCCCCACGTACCCGCCGAGACCACCGGCTTCGCCTTCTCGCTTGAGCCGGTCTGCTCCGCTGTCTTTTCGTTCTTCTTGGTTGGCGAGGTCCTGAGCCCCATCGCCTTCTTTGGCGCCGCCCTCATCCTAACCGGCGTCATGGTGGCAACCGTCGAGCTTCCGCGCCTCCGCGCACATGAACAGGCTCGCATGGCAGGAGCGCCCGAGCACGTCTCGTAGACCCCGCTCTTCATACAGCCGTGGCATAAAGGCAACCGGTGCGCCTTTACAATAGATGCCAACAGAGCATCTGCCATAAAGGAGCCCCATGGACACCGCGACCCGCGACCGCAACATAGCAACTTGGTTGGGCGATGCGCCGCAGCCGGTACGTGACACTACGAACCAGCTGCTCGAGCGCATCGCCCTCTTGCGTGCCGAACAGACCATCTACCCGGCACAAGACGACATCCTCAATGCCCTCGCCTACACGCCGGCCGACCAGGTCAAGGTTGTCATCTTAGGTCAAGACCCCTATCACGGACCCAACCAGGCCATGGGGCTGTCGTTCTCGGTCCCCGCAACGCAAACCAAGTTGCCGCCGAGCCTGCGCAACATCTATAAGGAACTCAAAGCCGATCTGGGCTGCCCTATTCCCGCCACGGGAGATCTAACTCCATGGGCACAACAGGGCGTCCTGCTCCTCAACACTACGCTCACCGTGCGCGAGCATGCCGCCAACTCGCACGCCAAACTGGGCTGGAGCACGCTCACCGACTACGTTATCGAACGCTGCTGCCAGCTGCCCCAGTCGGTCGTCTTTTTGGCATGGGGTCGCTTTGCCCAGCAGATGGTTGAAGGCAAGCTCGCCGCAACCGGCGCGGGCAAGGCAACCGGCAAGTTCTGCCTGGCCTCTACGCACCCCTCGCCGCTTTCGGCCAACCGTGCCACAGCAGAACTCCCCGCCTTTATGGGGTCGCGTCCCTTCTCCGCTGCCAATCGGCTACTCGAACAGCACGGCTCGACCCCCGTCAACTGGACTTGCCTCGGCTAAAAATCGATACATCAAAAACGCGCCCGACGGCTTTCCATCGGGCGCGTTTCCTATTCGGGCCAAATAAATTGCGTGCGGCCGGCCTCGCCGCCATCGATCAACAGGCTCTGCCCGGTCATAAACCGGTTGGTCACGCCCACAAAGTAGATCCACTCGGCGATCTCTTGTGCGGTAGCCCAGCGCTTAAGCGGCGTGAGCTCCATAATCTGGTTCCACAGGTGTTCGTCTTCCATCACGCAACGGTTGAGCGGCGTGATAACGCCACCCGGGTCCACACTGTTGGCGATGGCCTGCGGCGCCAGACGGTTTGCAAGGTTCTTGGTGTAGGCGATAACGCCGCCCTTGCTAGCGGCATAGGCGGGAAACTCCGATCCCGTATGTCCGCTCGCGGACCCCACATTGACCACGGATTTGATAGCCGGTGCCGACTTGGCGGCGAGCCCCTCCCCCACAAAGGCATAGCGCTCGGTCACGTTGATGGTGCCACGCAGGTTGGCGGCGATGTCGTCGGCGGAATCCTGCGTACCGGCAACGTTCACGATTACCTGGGGTTCAAGGTCGCCTGGAAACGAGTCCGGCTCGCGGACGTCAACGATCAGATGGCGGTAGCGCTCGTGTTCGATCGCCGCCGACAGCAAATCGAAGCCTACGACCTCGTGACCCTCGTCCAAAAAGCGCTGCACGCATGCGGCTCCGATACCGCCCGATGCGCCCGTGATCAAAACCCGCATACTTGCTCCTTAGGCGGTTGCGTGGCGCTCGAGGTACTCGGAGCCCACATTCTCGCGCTCCCAGCCGCGCACGACCTTGTAGCCCACGGGGCTCAGGAAGACCTCGCACAGCAGCTCGGCAACAGCGCCGGTCAGCGAGCACATAAGGACCTGCACCCAGGTCCAACCAAAGAACGTATGGCTCACCACAATGGCAAAGACCAAGTTGTCGATAAACTGGCCAACACCCGTAGACACATAGGAGCGGAAGGCAAAGCTCGCAAAGTTATTCTTTTTGAGCATACGGCCAAGCGACTGGTTGAGCGTGGAGTTAACCACGGCAGAAACGAGCATTGCCAGCGAAGAGCCCAGCACCACGTACCAGGTGCCGCCGATGGTGGCGTTAAGAGCGGTGTTGACCTCGATCATGCCCGTGTCGTAGTAAGCGCCCCACATGCCGGGCGTGAGCGAGCATGCCCAAAAGCACAGGCTCACGGCAAGGTTGACCAGCAGCGCGAGGATAGAGATTTTGATGGATGCCTTGGCACCAAAGCGCTTGCAGATCATGTCCTGGCACAAAAACGAAACCCAGCTCACCACAAAGCCGCAATCGAGTGCCAGATACGGCAGGCTGATAAGCTCTTTGTTGGCCAGCAGGTTCATCATGATGACGCTCACGAAAAACAGCGAAACCGTTGCCGCGGGAATGCTCCGCAACAGGACCTTGTAGTCCTCCATGACCTTCTTGATCATTATGTACTCCTTTGGTTTTAGGTTTAACGAGCAGGATATCGGACCCGAACTGCTCGGACGTCCCGGTCTTGAGACGACGGTGGGTATGATAGCCGCTCACACGGCATCAGGCAAGCAAACGGCGCGGCAGCCCCGCAGGGCCACCGCGCCGATGCGTTAAAACGCTACGTTGCCAAACTCCGACAGGATAAGGTCGGGGTTGTGGTCGGTAGCCCAGTCCACGTTCCACGGGCTCGTGAACAGCAGCAGCTTGCCGCCGCGCATGTCCTCGACGCGCAGCGTGTCGCGCGTGAGCGAAAGGCCCGGGATATCGATAGTGTCGGGGTCGTTCTGGATCCAGCGGATGTCCGTATAGGGCAGCGGCTGGCGACGAACCTCGACACGGTACTCGGCCTTGAGGCGGCGCTCGAGCACCTCAAACTGCAGCACGCCGACCACGCCCACGATGACGCTCTCCATGCCGGCACCCAGCTCGCGGAAGATCTGGATGGCACCCTCCTGGGCAAGCTCCTCCATGCCCTTGACGAACTGTTTGCGCTTGAGCGTGTCGACCTGCGTAATGCGAGCGAACATCTCGGGGGCAAACGTCGGGATCTGCGGATACTGCACGTGGCGCTTGCCGGAGCACACGGTGTCGCCGATGCTAAAGATACCCGGATCGAACAGGCCCACGATATCGCCCGCGTACGCCTCGTCCACGATGGCACGGTCATCGGCCATCATCGACGTGCCCGTGGCAAGCTTGAGCTTGCGGTTGCCCTGCACGTGGAAGGCGTCCATGCCGCGCTCGAACTTGCCCGAGCAAATACGCACAAAGGCGATGCGGTCGCGGTGGTTCTTGTCCATATTGGCCTGGATCTTAAACACAAAGCCGCTAAAGTCGTCGCGGCAGGGATCGACCGGCTCGCTGGTGAGCGTATCGGTATAGGCGCGCGGCGTCGGGGCCAGACGCAGGAACTCCTTGAGGAAGGGCTCCACGCCAAAGTTGGTGAGCGCCGAGCCAAAGAACGCCGGGCTCAGCTTGCCGCAGGCCACGGCATCCAAGTCGAGCTCGTCGCCGGCGCCATCGAGCAGCTCGATGTCGTCCATCAGGTTCTTATGGTTTTCCCCGCCGATGAGCTCGTCCATGGAAGGATCGCCCAGCTCGGCCTCGACCTCGGCGACCTTCTTGGTGGCGTTGGCGTGGCCGTCGCCCTCAAAGGCAATGACGCGACGAGTCTGACGATCGAACACGCCGCGGAAATTGCGGCCGCTGCCGATCGGCCAGTTCATGGGATAGGTGTTGATGCCCAGGACATTCTCGATCTCTTCCATGAGCTCAAACGGGTCGCGGGCCTCGTGGTCGAGCTTGTTCACAAAGGTGAAGATGGGAATGTGGCGCAGCGTGCAGACCTTAAAGAGCTTCTTGGTCTGGGCCTCGACGCCCTTAGCGCCGTCGATGACCATGACAGCGGCGTCGGCGGCCATAAGGGTACGGTAGGTATCCTCCGAGAAGTCCTGGTGGCCGGGGGTATCGAGGATGTTGACGCAGGCGCCGTTGTAGGTGAACTGCAGGACCGAGGAGGTAACGGAAATACCGCGCTCCTTCTCGATGTCCATCCAGTCCGAGACGGCATGCTTGGCCGAGCTCTTGCCCTTGACCGAGCCGGCGGTCTGAATGCTGCCGGTATAGAGCAGCAGTTTCTCGGTAAGCGTGGTCTTACCGGCGTCCGGGTGGCTGATGATCGCGAATGTGCGACGCGACGAGATTTCATCCGACAGGCTTGCCATGCGGATCCTTTCTTGCATTGAGTGCATTACGTCGTTGTAACCGCATTATTGTAGCCGCGAAATCCCGCTCTAGGGCACCTATCAGGACAAATTCATCAGTTGGGACCTGGGCAGCCGGCCCAATCGGCATTTGTCTCTTGCATAACTGTGCATAGTGTATATATACTGTGCTTACCGGTTATATACACGTGTAGCCCAACAGCTAAGGAGCCGCTGTGGACATCATCCTATACAATTCGAGCGATAAGCCCATCTACGAACAGATATCCTCGCAGGTCAAAGCTCAAATCCTTTCGGGCGCACTCACTGCGGGAGCCAAACTCCCCAGCATCCGTGCGCTCGCGAGCGATCTTGGCGTGAGCGTCATCACCACCAAGCGCGCCTACGCCGACCTGGAGCAGCTCGGGTTTATCTGCACCGTGCAGGGCAAGGGCTGTTTTGTCGCCGAGGGCAACCAGGAACTCTTGCGTGAAAACCAGCTCTGCCATATCGAAGAGCTGCTTGCGAAAGCGGCAAGCCAAGCCGAAGCCTTGGGCGTCACGCGCGACAAGCTGCACGAAATGCTCGACCTGGTAGCCCCCGAAACCATGCAGTAGCCATCTGCAAGAAAGGCTATACCATGCAAAACTTGCTTGAACTCAAAGGCATCTCACGCACTGTAAGCGACCGCTTTTCGCTGCGCGACGTCACGCTTGCCGTGGAGCCTGGCCAGATCGTCGGCTTTGTTGGTGCCAACGGCGCCGGCAAAACAACGACCATTCGAGCCGCTCTCGGGCTTATCAAACTCGATACCGGCGAGGTGCACCTGTTTGGGCAGCGCTGTGGCGCCGGCGCGCCCGATGAAGCGCAGCGCTGCTTGCGCACTCGTGTCGGCCTCGTGCTGGACACATGCCCCTTCCCTTCCACACTCAAGGTGACCGAAGTTGAGGCACTCGTAAGCCCGGCGTACCCCACCTGGAGCCACGACACCTTCGCCAGCCTCATCGACCGATTTGGCCTCGATCCCAAGACAAAGGTCAAGGACCTCTCCCGCGGCATGGGCATGAAACTTCAGCTTGCCTGCGCACTCAGCCACAAGGCCAAGCTGCTCGTTTTGGACGAAGCCACCGCAGGCCTCGACCCCATGGCACGTGAGGAGCTGCTCGATGAGCTACTCGCCTTTGTTTCTGACGGTCAGCGCAGCGTGCTGCTCTCGAGCCACATTACGTCCGACCTCGATCGCGCCGCCGACCGCGTCGTCTGCATCGATAATGGCTCGATTATTTTTGACCTGCCGCGCGAGGACATTACCGACCGCGCCGGCATCGCCCACTGTACCCAAGCACAGGCCGCCGAGCTTATGGCTTGCGTCGAAGGCGCCCGTGCCGTCCACCACGCCTATAGCGTGGACGTGCTCGTGCCCAACCGTCGCGAAACGCTCGAGGCCTTTCCCGAGATTCCCTGCGATCGGGCAACCATTGATGACTATCTGCGCCTCATGCTGAAAGGGACTTCGAAATGAAACGCGCCTTTATGTCCGAGCTCGCCATCGTTCGCACGCTCACCCCGAGCATCGCGGGCGTCGGCCTGTTCATCTTCGTCGTGCTAACCCTTGCCAACGCGTCGGATGGCGATTCCGGCATGAGCGCCGGCGCCTGCGCGGTCAGCGCCATGTCGCCCATCATGGTCATGAGCTCGCTGGCCGGCTTCGACAATCAAAACGGATGGGAGCGTTATCGGGCAACGCTGCCCTTCTCGCGCAAAGACATTATTTGCGCACGCTACCTGAGCGTTATTGTCTTCTCGGCTGTCATGGCGTGCGCCGCCGCGCTTCTGAGCATCGTCTCCATCCTGCTATTCAACAGCGTGGGCATCCCCTCGACGGGACAGACGGTCTTTGAGATCGCTATAGCCTCGGCAGAATCGATGCTCATCTCCCTCATGATGGTGTTTTTGGCACAGCCGCTGTTCTTCCGATTTGGACATATGGAGGCGCTGCGCCTATCCGTCGGCCTGTTTGCCCTGCTCTGGTGCCTTGCCATTGCCACGTTGAGCTCCTCCAACCCCATCAGCAACTGGCTCATGTCGATTGCCGGAGCGAATCCCGATCCCGCCGTCCTTGGCTGTCTGTGTGCAGGAATTGCCGTGCTGGCCCTCGCACTATGTGCAATCAGCTGCACCGTCAGCACCAAGGTTTATCGAGTACGCGATCTGTAGCCACGCGAGCCTCAATCCACGAAGGATACAATCGCCCCCGCAAATCCGTGACAAATGGCATGTCCTCGGCGTGCGCCACCGTGCTACTTGCGCAGCGACTTGGGCAGCGGAATGCCGGCGGCGATGACGGCGGCGATGATCATACAGACGATGCCTTTGAGCGGGAAGCACATGAGCAACAAGCCCACGACCATAACGGGTTGGCGCATGACGGCGCCCATCGTCGATGCCGTGCAGACGGCGACGCAAAAGACCGGATCTGCGCCGGTGAGGATGGCCAGGCCATAGCCCAGGCTTACGCCCGAGAAGATAACCGGGAAGAAGTGGCCGCCGCGCCAACCAAGGTTGATGAGGGCGGGGGTCAGCATGGCCTTAACAAGACCGGTCGCGATCAGCACGCCGGCGGGAATGGTCAGATAGGTTTCCATGAGCACGTCGGCCTGGGTCTCGCCGGCAAACATGGTGTAGGGCAGGACCGTGCCGCAGATGGCGAGCGCCAGACCGGCCAGCATGGCCTTGACGACAGGGCGCTCCCCTATTGCATGGGACAGTGCCTCGCTTGCGTGCTCGGAGACAAAGTACAGCCAGCCGCAGATTGTTCCGATCAACGACAGAGGGACGAGCCAGGTAAGCTCTAGGTTGCCCACCTCGGCGGACTCGAACCTGGGCATGCCCATGCCGCCGCCCACAAGCTGGCCAAGCAGCAGGTAAGTGCCCAGACCGCCGGCAATCGCAATACCGTAGACCACCGTCTTTTGCGCCTTGGGCAGCTTGATGGTGATCTCGCCGGACGCGGACTCATCGTCGGCGTCTTCGCCCTGGTCGTCGGCGCTACCGGCAAGCGGTGCCACAAAACCAAAGACGGGCGCGGTAAAGAGCGCCGTCAGCGCGGCCTGGGTGCCCAGCAGCGTGAGCTCCCTAAACTCGGCGCCAAAGCGACGCATGCGGTCGCCGACCCAGCTGCACAGACCAGCGATAACGCCGGTCAGGCCGGCCTCCGGTCCAATGCTTCCGCCAAACAGCAGCGGCAGCAATGCCGCGAGCGAAAGCTTGCCCAGGTTGTCGTACGGGTAGCGCCCGTCTTGCTTAACCTTAGCCATCACCCGGTTGAGGTCATCGGTCTTGGTGCCTGTCATCTTTTCGTACAGACCGATTAACAGACCGCCCAGCAGGCAGACAAAAAACGGGTACGGCAAAAAGCCAAACGGGCCGCTGGCAAGCTCGGGCGAAGAGACGCCCAGCGCGTGCGGAATCTCGGTCCATAGATAGTCGATACCGTGCTCCATCGCAAAAAAGAACAGCCAGACCGCGGCACCTGCGAACGCACCGGTCACGGCAACGCTAACTAAAAAGAGCGCGCGGTTTGTGGGTTTGGCAAGGTTATCCATCGGGTCCTCCCGCGGTCAAAGTCGACATAGATACGTTTTATTGTAGAGCGAGTGTGGCCCAGACAAGCTAACCATCTGCGCTGCAAACGGCACCATTGGGAGCCATAGTGGGGCAGGCTCAAGACTTATCCGTTGATAATCGAGGCAATCTCGCGCAAGTCGTCGGCAAAGTAGATGCCGTGCTGGCGCCTCGGGCTCGAAAGTCCTTTATCAATCATGTGCCCGAGCAGCGCCTTGAGGTCGTTGTAGTAACCGTCCAGGTTATACAGGATGCACGGAGCACTCAGGTGTCCCAACGACACCGCGGACATGACCTCGGCAATCTCCTCGAGCGTGCCCGTCCCACCGGGAAAGGCGATGAACGCATCGCCGAGCTCAATCATCTTGGCCTTGCGCTCCGCCATATCGCTCGTCACGATGAGGTCATCGATACCGTCATGTTGAAACTCTGCCTCGATAAAAAAGCTCGGCTCAACACCCGTCACGTGTCCACCCGCCTCGAGTACGCTATCGGCGAGCGCACCCATCAGGCCCGATTTGGACCCGCCGTATACGAGCGCGTGTCCGTTGGCGCCAATCCAATTGCCCAGCTCCTGCACCGCGGGCAGAAACGCCGGGTCGTTGCCGACGCTCGCGCCCAGGTACACCGTGATGTTCATATGCAATCCCCCTCGTCGTGACGCGCGGCACCCGTTCTATCGTTGCCGGCGACGGTATTCGCGCACGCGGCGCGACAAATCGGCGAGCTCATCGCGGTCGAGTTCTTCCAAATGCTCAAGATCGTCCATAAAGCGCGCCATGGTGTCCTTTTGGCGCATCTTGATAAGCGTATTGCAGTAGTTCACCGCCACGCCCGTAAGCATGGCGATATAGAAGATGCTGATGATGCTCAGAATGACAGTAATGGCGCGGGCAACCGGTGTCTCGGCCGGAATGTCGCCAAAGCCGATCGTCGAGACCGTCTCAAAGCTAAACCACAGGCCATCGCCAAACGTAAGGGTCGTTGGCTCGGACAGCCAGACGGCCGTCGAGCACAGCAGGTAAAAGATAAGAAACAGACCCGTGATGCGCGCAAAGCCAGCCTGTCGCAACACATCGGCAAGCGTCTTGAGCTTTTTCATCGCGACCCCTTCCACGGACAACCAATCACGTTCGCTCGGTATTGTCCCACGCCTCCCCCGCAAACGAAACTAGTCATTGGGGACGCTCTTAAATAACTAGTCAAACAAGAACGTCCCCAATGACTAGTCGTTAAGTCCCCAACTGCCGGGCGGGACCGTTTAGCGGTGCAGCTGCCGACTGGGCAGGCTGAGCTGGTATCCTTATGCGGTAATGTCTCGATTCGTTAGGATTGCATGTGAGAGCTGCCGCTGTCCTTCGTTCAGTTATATATCGCACCCTGGCCGTCGCGCTTGCCGCGCTTGCCGTACTGAGCACCATCATGCCCGCCCCCGCCTTTGCCGCCGACTCCGATCAGTCAGTCAAGACGGTCCGCGTTGGTTGGCTCGTCAACAACGAGGGCTTCCAGGACGGCACCCCCGGCGAGCGTCTCTCGGGATGGGGTTACGAGTACCTCCAGACCCTGTCGTACTACACGCCCGGCTGGCGGTACGAATACGTCTCCGGCACCTTCACCGAGCTTATGGACATGCTCGAGGCAGGTGAGATCGACCTCATGCCCAACATCTCCTACTCCGAGAAACGCGCCCAAAAGCTGCTCTTTTCCTCGAACCCTGAGGGCACCGAGCGCTACTACATCTACGCCAAGCCCGATCGCGACGATCTGGCCAAGGGTGACCCCCAAGCGCTCCAAGGCCTCACCATCGGCTACAACCCCGACGTTATGCAAACCTTCGTTGGCCAGCAGTGGCTCGCCAACGAAGGCATTACCTGCACATACAGGGAGTATGACGGGGGATCCATGCTCTTTGACGCGCTCGCAAACGACGAAGTCGATGCCGTCATCATGAACGACACCATTTCGTCGCCCGATGCCTCCCCCATGTTCTACGTTGGCTCGAGTGACTACTATTTTGCCGTCCCCAAAAGCCGCCCCGACCTGATGGACGACATCAATGCCGCCATCTCGGCAATCGCCCGCGTCAACCCACGCTATATCGACGAAGTCAAATCTAACTACTCGGCCCAAAACAGCGGTTCATCATCGCTCAACGGCCCCGAACGTTCCTGGCTCAAAGCAAATGGCAACACCATCACGCTCGGCTACATTACGGGCAAACTCCCCTACTGCAACGAAGACGAAGACGGCAAAATGGAAGGCTCGCTCGCATCGCTTGCGACGACGTTGCACGATAAATTTGGCATTACGGTCAAAACCGTCGCCTTTGATAGCTACAAGATGATGCCAAAGGCCCTGTCAAAGGGAAGCATCGACGCTGCGCTGCCGGTATACCGAGATTACTGGTTTGCCGAGCAATCTGGCGTTGTGCAGTCGGTATCGTTGGGAACCGTGTCCCTCACCGCCATCCACACCGGCGGCAACCTGAACAAAGACCTTCAGAACATCGCCTGTACCAAATCATCGTTTATCAACCGAAATGTACTCGAAAGTCTGTTCCCCACAGCGACCGTGACCGAATGCCAATCCGACGATGAAGCGTTCGACGCCCTCAGGAAGGGAACGGTGCACTGCATCCTCGCCCCCAGTTCACGCGTAAAAACCATCGGCGACCGTTATGATCTCGAGAACTGCGAGACGGCCGAGCTCCCTGACACCTGCGAGCTCTCGTGCTGGATTTCGCGCGGAAGGCCCGAGCTGCTGGGAATCATCAACAAGGGCATCATCAATGCCGGAGAATCGCTCTCCGCAAGCAATTACTCCTCCACGTCGTACACGGCCCAGGAATCCAACACCCTTCAATTCCTTTATCGCAACCGTGCCGCCGTTGCAGCTGCCCTCATCGGTGTGTTGTCGGTCGGCATCGTCCTGCTCATCTGGGCGCTCGTGCGCGCTCGGACCGAGCGCAAAAAAGCCGATGCTGCCAACGCCGCTAAGACAGCATTCCTCACGCGCATGAGCCACGACATCCGTACGCCGCTCAACGGCATCCTGGGCCTTATCGAGATCGAGGAATTGAAGGAAGGCGATATCCAGGTCGCCCGCGAGAGCCGTGCCAAGGCGCGCGTTGCCGCCAATCACCTGCTCTCGCTGATCAACGACATCCTCGAGATGGGCAAAATCGAAGACCGCAAGCTAACACTGGAGCATACGCCTTTTAACCTCAAAGAGCTCTGTGACGATACACTGGTGCTGTGCAAGCTCCGCGCGTCCAGTAACGGCATCACAATGCAGGACAATAGTCTGCCGTACGCCACGGGGCCATACATGATCGGCAGTCCCACCCATATCCGACAGATCATGATCAACCTGTTAGACAACAGCATTAAGTACAACAAGCACGGCGGCTCCGTCACCTTTAGCTCAAAGACCAAGCCACTCGATAACGGGCGCGCTCTCTTTTGCTTTAGCGTTTCGGACACCGGCATTGGTATGACTCCCAAGTTTTTAAAGCATATCTATGAGCCGTTTGCCCAAGAAGGTGACGATGCGCGCAGCAAGTTCCAAGGAACCGGCATGGGCATGCCAATCGTCAAGTCGCTTATTGAACTGATGGGCGGCACGATTGAGATTTCGAGTGAGGTTGGCGTGGGGAGTACGTTCAACGTCCAGATTCCGCTCGATATCGACAAAGACCCTCAGGCAAGAGAACGCGCGGACGAGCAAGCAGACAGCTGCTCGCTTGCCGGCATGAACGTTCTTTTGGCAGAAGATAACGAGCTCAATGCCGAGATTGCCCAGGCGCTGCTCGAAAGCGAAGGCATTGTCGTAACTCGCGCCGCCGATGGCAACGAAGTGGTCGACCTATACGTTGGCCGTCCCGCCGGCAGCTTCGATGCGATTCTGATGGACATCATGATGCCGGGAATGGATGGTTACGAGGCGACCCGCGCGATTCGTCTGAGCGAGAAGGTCGATGCAGCCGATATCCCCATCATCGCGCTCACCGCCAATGCCTTTGCCGAGGACGCCAAGGCGGCACACGACGCCGGCATGAACGCCCATCTGTCCAAACCGCTCGACTTTAACAAGCTCAAAAACATACTCGCCCGCATCAAGAAAAACGGATCCGTTTCGCTATAGTTTGTGCTCAACAACCATACGCAGCAGAAAGGACGCCAACGATGTTTAGGCCCTTACGTCGAAAGAAACGCGCCATCACCGACGAGGAAGCGCGCGAACTGCTCGCCACCTGCAAGCGCGGCGTCTTTGCCGTCAACGGCGACGATGGCTACCCGTACGCCATTCCCGTCAACTACTTCTTCGACGCCGAGCACGACAAGATTTATTTCCATGGCGCCAAGGCCGGCCACAAGGTCGACGCACTCAAGCGCGATGACAAGGTCTGCTTTACCGTTTACGGCAACGAGTGGTACAAGGACGGTGACTGGGCTCCCTACGTTATGAGTACCGTGGTCTTTGGCCGCTGTCGCCTGGCGAATGACACCCCCGCGTTTATCGAGGACAAAGTCCGCCAGCTCGCCCTTAAGTACTACCCTTCTGCCGAGGAGGTCGAAGAGGAAATCGCCAAGGACATTAAGGGCGTCCAGCTCTACGAGATTACGATTGAGCATCTCTGCGGCAAGCAGATTCAAGAAAAGTAAGCCTCAAAAGCAAAACTCACACATAGCAATATGGCCCGGTTCCAACCAACCTTGGAACCGGGCCATATGCTTATGAAGCGTCGGCGGCAATGTGCGCTAGCGCCTCGACGAGCTCCTGCGAGCTCACGGGTTTACTCAGGTGCGCGTCCATGCCCGCCTCGCGCGAAAGTCTGCGGTCGTCGGCAAAGGCATTGGCACTCACGGCGATAATCGGCGTGGTCGCGGCATCCTCGCGATCGAGCGCTCGAATCTGACGCGTGGCCTCAAGGCCATCGATACCGGGCATCATGATGTCCATCAACACCACGTCGTACTCGTGCGGTGCGCTCGCGGCAAACGCCTCAACGGCAGACTCGCCATCCTTAGCATGCGTCACGACGGCACCGGCACGGCTGAGTGTAAACTGCGCGATCTCGGCATTCAGATCGTTATCCTCTACGAGCAAAACGCGCAAGCCCTGGAGCGCATCGCCATCACCCGCATCCACGCGAACTTCCTGAGGAATCTCGGAGCGCTTGCACTTCTCAAACGGCAGGCGGATGGTAAACGTCGTCCCCTGCCCCAAGACGCTCGTAAAGCTCATGGTTCCGCCCATAAGCTCGACCAGCTGTTTTGCGATAGGCGCGCCCAGGCCAGTTCCCGACGAAGCGCCTTCCACCTGCTGCTCCTCACGGCAAAACGGCTCGTAGAGGTGCTGTTGGAACTCCTCGCTCATGCCAATACCGTTGTCGGCGATCGTGTATTCATAGACAGGGACGCCATCCACTGGCTCCACCTCGCGGCACACCAGGCGAACATAGCCGCCCTGGCGGTTGTACTTGACGGCATTGCCGGCAATATTGAGCAACAAGCGCTTGAGGTGCGTCACACTCACCCGAGCATAGGGATGATCAAGCGTCTGCTGGTCGCAGATAATTGTCACCAGACGCTCCTCGGCCTGGCGCTCCAGAATATCGCGCACTTCACAGTTGAGTGCCACCAAATTTGTGGGTACGAGGTTCAGGTCGAACTGCCCGCTCTCCAGGCGACTCATATCGAGTGCCTCGTTGGCAAGGTCGAGCAACAGTCCCGATGCCGTCCAGATTTTTGAGCGGCACTCGGTCTGCTTTTGCAGATCGTCCGCATTGGCATCGCCAACCTCGACCATGCCGCGAATGCCGTTGATAGGCGTGCGCAGATCATGGCTCATGCGGCGCAGAAACTCCGTCTTTGCCGAGTTGGCAGACGAGGCCTCACGCGCCGCCTTTGCCAGCTTGTCGCCATAGTCGCGCTCCTGCAGCAACGGGTCGGTCATGCGCTGGCGCTCGGCACGGCGACGCATCATCACAACAGCGGCTATTGCACCGCCGTAGAGCACCAGCACGCAGGCGACAACGGCGGCGACGATCTCGAAGTAATGCCGCGCCGAGGCATAGGTGTACACATAGAATTTGTGCGCTTTTCCAAATGTACCCAAATACCACTCGCCGTCGGCGTTAATCAATTTGACCTTACCAGCCAGGCATCGATCCTTAATACCATCGACAATGAAGACATCCGTCGCAGGCAGATCGAACACGCCCAATACGGTGGGTTCAACGGCATTGGTCGCAACGACCTTGCCGTCGCTTTCGATCACGATATTGCCGCTATCGATGGTTTCATAGCCATCAAGCAAGCTCTGCAGTTTGAGCGTATTGCTTGCAACTGCCTTCGCGCTCTGATGCCTTACTGCGACAACGATGCCCTCGTCATCCTGCCGGGTTACGCAGCCAATGTCTGCGACCGAATCATCCGAAAGCGTAATGCGGGCGGTATAGGACTTAAGCGGATGGGCTGCCACCTCCAGCACGGGTGCTTCCTTGAGATACGTAGCGAGCGACTCGTAGCCCACGCCATCCGTCGAGGACTCGGACACCAAATTGCCCGATGCGTCCGTCACGATCAGTGCACTCACGTTGAACTGGTCAGCATATTGCTCCAACATGGCGTTATCCACCGAACCGTCGCGCTCCATATCGCGCGCCGTCTCTCCTGCGATCTCCATAACGCGAATCAGGTTTTTGGTCGTATAGGCGCTATTGAATGCATCGTAGGAAAGGCTCTGCGTCGCCACGTAATCGACAACGTCGGCAAAGCGCTGCTCGGCTTGGGCCGTCGCGTAACCGTAGCTCATCATGCCGGCAACAACCGAGAGCGCTATCCCCAGCAGGGCGACAAGGAGCCATGCCCCTGTCGAACGATTGCCCCGCTCCTCTACGGCGTGGTCGGGCGCATCGATCATGACAGGCCCTCCATATTCAAAAATGGCGAAGGGTCATCAAAGTACTTTGACACCAGACGTTCCATGGTGCCATCGGCAAGCATTTCTTGGTAGGCACGGGTGAGTTTAACGTCGATGCCGCGCGTATCATTGGTATCGAAAGCGGTGCCCAAACCAACCTCTAGCAGCGGCTCATCCAAAATGCGATACGTCACACCATAGTCTTTTTCGTAGGTGAGCAGCGAGGACTCATGCGCGGCGATGGCGTCGACCAGACCTTCGACGAGCGCCGGGTTCAGATACGAGCGGTCCGAAAAGCAGTAGAGCTCTTTGATCTGCGGAACGTTTTCATTTGTATGATTGAGCAAAATGTCCTCGGGCTTGGTGGTGGACTGGACCGCCACGACCTTATCCTCAAGATCGGCAAGCGTGTAGATATCGCTCTGGGAATCGACCGCGACCACCTGGCGGCTCGCAAGGTACGGGCCGGCCCAACGATACTCGTTTTCGCGACCCGTCATGCTAAAGCTGCCCATGACGCAATCGAGCTCGCCGCTCGCCAGTAGTTCTTTCTTCTTTTCCCAATCGATCAGCTGGTATTTTGGCTTGTAGCCAATGCGGGCCAAAGCCTCGGTTAATATCTCGACATCCAGGCCAACGATATCGCCGTACTCGTCGGTATACACAAACGGTGGATAGAGGTCGCTGCCAACATTGAGCGTCTTAAGGTTGTCGTCTTTGGCCTGTGAGGCGTCCAGACCTTCTAATGCAGACGTCGAGGCTCCGTCATTCGACCCGGAACAGCCGGCTATTGCTACGACAAAGGCGCTCGCCACTGCAAGCGCAACAAACAACGAAATGGCAACCGAGCGACGGGGTCTTTTCATCAAGCTCCAGACGATCCTGTTTACAGACTGAAATGGTAAAAAATAATAGCAAACAAAACCACACGAGTGCCCAATGGCTACAGACGTTTTACCATGTGGGGCCTTCCAGCCGACTTGGCAGAAGGCCCCGCATGCAGTGCTCACTTACCGTGCATTAAAAACGTAGCGGTCCAGGCGGTCGCACGCTTCCTTTACGCGCGAAAGCGGCAGCGCCAGATTCACGCGAATGTGGCAGGGCCCGTGGAACGGGCGGCCGTCCTGATATCCCACGCCCACGCGCGCCCCCTCGTCGAGCAGCCACTGAATATCGCGGCCATGCTCGCGACACCACTCGGTGCAGTCCAGAAACACCATGTACGTGCCCTGCGGACGCGAATAGGACACGCCCTCAAAATGCCCGTCCACGTAATCGCAGAAGTACTCGATATTGCCGGCAAGCACCTGGTTGAGCTCGTCCACCCACTCGTAGCCCTGCGGCTGGTAGGCACCGATAAGCGCATGCATGGAGAGGACATTCATCTCGTTGTAGTGGGTCTTGTTGGACACGGCGCAGATGCGGTCACGCAGCGTCTCGTTGTAGACAATGTGGTAGCTGCCGACAAGGCCCGCCAGGTTAAACGTCTTGCTCGGCGCATAGAGGGCAACCGTGCGCATGCGGGCATCCTCGCTCACCGACTGCGTCGGGATGTGCTTGTGCCCCGGCAGGATGATATCGGACCAAATCTCGTCCGAAATCACCACGCAATCGTGCTGGCGATAGATGTCCATGGCGCGCTCGATTTCGTCGCGCTCCCATACGCGGCCGCAGGGATTGTGCGGCGAGCAGAACACCGCGGCATGGATGTGGTTTTGGGCGAGTTTGCACTCCATGTCCTCAAAGTCCATGCGCCACACGCCCTGATCGTCGAGCTTAAGCGGGCTATGGACAATACGATAGCCCGCGGCCTCAATGGACTTGGTAAAGCCGATGTAGGTGGGGCTGTGGACCAGCACCGCATCGCCCGGCTGGATATACGCGCGCAGCGTCGACACGACACCGCCCAGCACGCCGTTTTCGTAACCGATATGTTCAGGGCGCAGGCCCTCGACGCCATTGCGGCGGCTCTGCCATTCGATGATGCGGTCGAAATACTCGGAGCGCGGATTGAAATAGCCAAACATGGGGTGCTGGGCGCGCTGAATGATGTGTTCCTGGACCGTGGGCACCGTGGCAAAGTTCATGTCGGCCACCCACATGGGAATGCGGTCGAAGCCCTCGTCGGGTGCGTTCGGGGCCATACCGGGGATCTCACCCCAAGAGTCAACAGCGATAGAGTCCATGCCGTGGCGGTCGATAAGCGAGCTAAAGTCGTATTTCATGCTGAGCTCCCGTACAAAGTTGATTGTTTTGGTAGGCGTTATTGTCCACCAGCGTGGGCGGTTTTGACGCGGGGTTTGGCGCTTAATTTGACGGATGCGGACGAATGACTGGTTAGTCTCGCGCGTCGTTGACGGCGACCACGGTTAGCTGGGTTTTATCGACCGTAAAAGATATGTCGAGCCCGGCAAAGGCCAGGTGATAGACGCGGTTTGGCTCGTACTTGCTGCCTGCGCGGCGCGGGTCTTGGCGAAGGACTTCGACCAAGCCGGGGAGCTTTGCGGGCGAGACCATATCCTGCAGCGCCTGCGGAAACTCAACATCGAGCTCTTGCCACGGAGCATCCTCAATCCAGCCGCCCGTTGCATCCGGGTGGCAGTCCGCAAACGGAATGTAGGGCTTAATGTCGTAGATGGGCGTGCCGTCGCGCAGATCGGCCCCCAGCACATGGATGATGGGGCCGTCGTCGGTAAGCTCGACGCGATCGAGCTTGACGCAGGTAAGCCCAATGGGATTAGGGCGAAACGGACTGCGCGTGGCAAACACGCCCACACGTTCGGCTCCACCCAGACGCGGCGGACGCACGGTTTTCGACCACTTGACGTTGGTGCCGGACCTGTCCTGCGTTTTGGCATCGGCGGCTATGTCCTTAGCCGTGCCGCCGGGCGTACCGTTTTCGAAGCGCCACAGCAGCCATAGGTGAGAGAAGGAGTCCAGACCCTCAACCGCTGCATTGGAGGCAAATTCCGGCTCAAAAACGATGCGTCCCTGCAGATGAGGAGCCAAAAAGCTGTTGCGTGGAATGCCGAACTTCTGCGGCAGGTCGGTATGTATGTGTGCAATAGGTTCCATGCCGGTCATTGTACGGCATGGAGGCGTGGGGCGTTGCGCGCAATTCTTCGCCGCGGACTCCTGTCGTGCAACCAACGGTTGCTTGGAAGGGCGCCTGCCGCCGCGTATGCTTAAGCCATCAACCAGCAGAAAGGAGCCGCTATGGCCTTTGCAGAAAAGCTCATTGCCATCCGTCGCGCCCATCACCTTACCCAAGAGCAGCTCGCCGCCAAACTCTTTGTCACGCGCCAAGCCGTCAGCCGTTGGGAGCGCGACGAGGTCACCCCGGGCATCGACATGATGAAGCTCATTGCCGCCGTAACCGGCGAGCCACTGTCCCACCTGCTCGAAATGCCCGAGCATTATTGCCAGAGCTGCGGCATGATACTCACGCCCGACGACTGCGGCACCGATGCCACGGGCACCGCGACCGATCATTACTGCAAGTGGTGCTACGACCACGGCAAGTACACCTATGACACCACCATGGAGGCAATGATTGAGGATTGTGCCCCGCGCCTGGCACAAAACACCGGCATGTCGCTCGACGAAGCCGTCTCGCTCATGGGCGCCGTCCTGCCGCAACTGGAGCGCTGGCGCACCGTGCAGGAAAACGAGGCGCGCTACGGCGCCGAAGCGCGGGCGCGCTACGGCGATGAGGCTATCGATGCAGCAAACGAAGCGTTGCTGGACATGGACCCCGAGACATGGAACGACATGAAGGAACTTGAACGCGCTATTCTGGGCCAGCTCTCGATTGCCATGGGCATTGGCGACCCAGAGAGCAACGAGGCTCGTAAGCTTGTCGCGATGCATCGTCGATGGATTGCCCTTAACTGGGGACACGAGCCCCAAGACGAAGCATACCTGGGCCTCGCCCACGGATATCTTGCCGACCAGCGCTTTATCGACTACTACGACAAGCCCTGCGGCACCGGAGCCACGGCGTTTCTGGTTCAGGCCATCGAGTCGTCGTTGACGCGCGCATAGACCGCGGCGGCTTTGGGTATTTCAATCAAAACCTCAACCGATTGGAGACCTATGGCTACTAATCATGAGCTCACGCTATTCGTTATGACCGGCTGCCCATATTGCATTAAAGTCAAGCGCTTTTTGGCCGATAACGGCGTGACCATTCCCGAGCGCAATATCTCGACCGATACCGAAGCCGAGCAGACACTCATCGCCGTCGGCGGAAAGCGCCAGGTTCCCTGCCTGTTCATCGACGGCAAACCACTCTACGAATCGAGTGACATCATCACGTGGGTACAGGAGAACCTGCTCTAGTACGCGCATCCCGTCCGTCCAAGGCCCCACCCCATACGGCCTAAACATGTACACCAGCATCCAAAGTCGACATTTTTCGACATCTTTGGATGCTGACGTACAGCTTTTGCGGGTAGTCATGGACGCTCTTAACCGGCTAATTGTTTGAGGCGACCTTTGGATTATGGCTGTTTGACGCCTCTGGAAAGGGTTTCCGAGAGGGCTGTGGTCAAAAAAGGGCAAATATGAGTACTGCTACCTGTTTAGTAGCAGCGATTTTGATCACTTCAGGAACTATTCAACGTTCCATACGTCCGCAGACGACGCTATTTCTCCTCATATGTTTAATAAAAGTAGCTCCGAATGGGAACAAATCTCATCAGGAGCTACCATTTATAGCAAAATAAATGCAACTATAATGGCAACAGTACTCATATTTGCCCTTTTTTGACCACGACCCTCCAGAATAGCCGCTGAGGACGACACTAAATGACAAAATCCGGCACTTGGACGTTCTTATATGACTAGCCATTGAAGGACACCTAACGACTACTCCCATTCGCGACACACTGTGTCGCGAATTAAGCTGGTCCCATTATCGAAGACCAGTGAGAGCTCCTGCTCAGAATCTCGATAGCTTAATAAAGCGCTCCCCTCCGGAAGTTCAATGAGCATCCAAATTCCAGGCTGAAAAGCAAAGGAGTATCGAAGCCGTCAATGCTCATTTCCTATCGAACACGCGGGTCAAAACAAGCTAATTAGCCGATAAACTGTTTGTATTTTTGTCTACAAAACTGTATACAAAAAGAGTATCCGTTGACCTGTGCTCGACATTATGCCGATCGATAGGAGGCGCTATGGACGCTAAGCAGCTCGAAAAGATGATGGGGTTTGCTCCCGGAGAGTTGAAGAAAGCCGCGAAGGCATACGAAAAAGATGAATGGCCGAAGGGTCGCACCATCAAGCTGGGAAGGCCGTCGATCTCCGATGAGCCAAGTGTCGTTATATCAGCACGTGTGGGCGAATCGATTCTTGAGGCGTTTGACGAAAAAGCCAAACGCCATGGGCAAACACGCACGGAGCGGCTCAGAGAGCTCATTACACTTGATGCACTGATTGCCTAGGCCCGCTCCCCCGTCGGACCCAAACATGTACGCCAGCATCCAAAGTCGACATTTTTCGACATCTTTGGATGCTGGTGTACAGCTTTTTGCTACATAGTCGTTGGGGACGTCCTTAAATGACCAGTCGTTAAAGAACGCCCCCGATGACTAGTTAGCCGTGGAAGCGAGCTGTGGGTGCAAGCGGCTGTTCGCGAAAGACGCGCTCGACGGCAGCGCGGTATTCGTCGACCTTTTTGGTCTTGCGTACGATCTTGTGGACGGTAGCGGGATCAGCGAAAGCGCACTTGGCGTAGAACCACCACTCCTTCATGCGGAAGACCGCATTGCCGCCAATCTCTTCTGCATATGCCGCAAACAGCGTGTCGTGGAAGCGCTGCAGCTCGGCTGCCGTGGCAGCAGGGCCGCCGTTGACCATACGGGCCAGAGCGGGATTCGCGAGCAGGCCGCGCCCCAGCATCACATGGCGTGTACCGGGATAGGCCTCCACCAGCGCATCCATGTCCTCAAGATCAAAAATGTCGCCGTTGTATGCCACGGGAAACGGTGCCCGCTCCAACGTCTCGCCATAAAACTCTTTGCGCGGCGAGCCCGTATAGCGGTCCTTTTGCACGCGCGGGTGCACAATCAGCTCCGCCAGCGGCATGCGGCAATACAGATCGAGCACGCGCTCGTATTCGTCGTCATTCTCCAGGCCCAGCCTGGTCTTTACCGACACCGGCAACGGCGACCGCTCGCACACATCGCTTAAGAACGCCTCGAGCTCGTCGAGATTGCGCAAGAAACCCGAGCCCTTGCCCTTGGCGACAACCGTTCCCGAAGGGCAACCCAAGTTGAGATTGACCTCGCGGTAGCCCATGTCGGCGAGCACCTGTGCCGCCCACACAAACTCGTCCGCGTTCTTGGACATCAGCTGAGGCACCACGTTGAGCCCCTGGTTATTGGCAGGATCAATCTCCTTAAACGCCTTGCCGCCAAAGCGGTTTCCCACCCGCGGCGGCGGCAAAAACGGCGTGTAATAGCAATCGAGCGCGCCGAAGCACTCCGCATGCACGCGACGGAACACATGCCCGGTAATCCCCTCCATAGGGGCCAACGATAGAATCATCTACTCTTCTCTCATATCAACGAACGTGACAAAGGGACTGTCCCTTTGTCGCATTATTCGGAGCGCAGGGCTTCCACGGGGTCTTTTTTGGATGCGCTGCGGGCCGGCAGCAGGCCGGCAACGACCGTCAGCAACACAGAAATTGCAATGAGCACCAGCGCATCCTGCACGGGCAGACTCATTAGGTTGGGGACCTGTTTGGCAGCAAGCGCCCAGGCATTAACCGGAAAGCTCACGGCCACCACGACGA